>JBBTKD010000036.1:0-3455 GCA_038059105.1 Actinomycetota bacterium
TCGCGGAAGGTTCTCGATGCTGAGCGGAACGTTGGGCTGCTGACCCACACTGCCTCCTAGATGAATTCCAGCCAATGGCGGTATGCCGGGTTCGAACCCACCACGGCAGACTTGTACACGCTCTGGGCGCGGCGGGTGACGGGACCGGGAGCGCCTGACCCCACCGCGCGGTCGTCGATTTCGCAGATCGGCGTCACCTCGGCTGCGGTGCCGGTCAAGAACGCCTCGTCTGCGTAGTAGAGATCCGAGCGAGTCACCAGGTCCTCGACGACGGATAACCCGTCATCGGCGAGAAGTTGTATCACACTCGCCCTGGTGAAACCGTCGAGGATTCCCGACGCGGTCGACGGAGTTCTCACCACACCATCGCGAACGAGAAAAAGATTTTCGCCGGTGCCCTCCGCCACGTATCCGGCGCCGTTGAGCATCAGCGCCTCGTCACACCCGGCGGCGATTGCCTCCTGCTTGGCGAGCATGCTGTTGAGGTACTGCCCGGCACCCTTGGCGTTGGGGATCAACGACTCGTGATCCACCCTCCTCCACGACGAAACCCGCACCCGAACCCCCCGTTCCAGACTGTCGGTGCCGAGGTAGGCACCCATCTGGAAGGCGACGATGGCTGCGTTCACTTCTGCCCCTCGCGGATTCACCCCGATCGTTCCGGTGCCGTAGAACACGATCGGGCGGAGATAACAGGCGTCGAGTCCGTTGGCCCGCACCAGGTCGCGCGCTGCCGTGACGAATTCCGCAGGAGACCATGGGATGGAGATGCGGTACGCCTTTGCCGAAAGCACCAGGCGGTTCATGTGATCCGTCAATCGGAAGGCGGCAGGACCGCTCGACGTGGCGTACACCCGGATCCCCTCAAAGACTCCCGACCCGTAGTGGAGCCCGTGGGAGAGCACATGAACGTTGGCCTCGTCCCATGGCACCAGGTTGCCGTTGAACCACACGAAGGGCGTCGGGGTCACCATGTGGTTCCTATGTTGTCACACCGAGATGGCGTCGATGCCAGTCGATGATCGCCTCAAACCGCTCCCGCCGGTACTTGGGTTTGCCGGATCTCGACAGTTCATGACCGCTGCCGGGAAAGCGCAGCATCTCCGCCTCGACACCGCGTTCGACGAGCACCGCAAAGAACTGCTCGGCCTGTTCGATGGGGCACCGGAAGTCGTCTTCGGAATGAATGAACAAGCACGGTGTGGTGACCTCGTGCGCTCGGGAGAGCGGACTGGCGGCCCACAGGGTGTCCCAGTGGTCGTAGGTCCAATCGCCGAGGTAGTTGCGGGGAAACCAGAATCCGATGTCGGACGTTCCGGCAAACGAGGTCCATGAGTACACACCGCGCTCGGGCACAGCTGACTTCCACCGGTGATCGAGCGGAAGGATGCGTCCGGTCATGAATCCGCCGTACGAGCCCCCCATGATTCCCATGCGGTCGGCATCGAGTCGATCGAATCGCTCCAGTGACGCATCGACGACAGCGAGGATGTCCTCGAGATCCGGGGGCCGCTCCTCGGCCCAGCGACCCACGGGTGCCCGGACGAAGTCTGTCCCCCGACCCGACGATCCACGCGGGTTGCACGCCACCACACCGAACCCGGCCGACACGTAGATCTGGAACTCGTCGAAGAAGCCGAATCCGTACTGCGTTGCGGGTCCACCGTGCATGTTGAGCAGCAGTGGCACCTTGCCCGTGCCCGGCGGGAGCAGGATCCACGCATCGAGTTGGGTGCCGTCGTGGTCGACCGTGAAGTGCTGAAGGTCGACAAGTCCCGCGGTGGACCGGAAATCGGTGTTGAGTTCGGTGAGCGTGCGCTCGATGCCGTTTTCCCACCACACGAGTTCGCCTGGATCTGTCGGTCCCACTGAGATCATCGCCATCGCCGAACCGTCACGCCGGGTGGTCATGCCGGTAATCAGCCGCTGCCCCCCGACCACGTCGTCCCAGGAACCGTCGGGATGCACCACGACGATGCGCACCGTGGCGCGGTCCTCGATTGCGGCGCGGAACGAACCATCTTCGAGCCATTGCGGTCCCGCAGGGGCAATCGCCGGTGCGGGCACGCTGAAGTTGCGGTCGAGAGCGGAGGCCAGTCGATTCGGCTCCTTCGGATCCAGCCGCCACACCCCCGAGACCCGGGGATACCCCCACGGGTCGGGGTCGCCCGTGACGTGGGCCACGCCGTCGGGGCGATACGTGAGTTCGTTCCATGAACCGACTGGTGCGAGCGCGACCGGGTCACCGCCGGCCACGGGGACTTCCCACGGTTGCGATCCAGGATCCACATAGAGGCGGTCGTGACGCGCACTGATGAATCCGACCGCGGAGCCATCGGGACGCCACGCCAGACCGGCGTCGCGGTAGTCGCCGGTGGTGAGCGCCACCGGCTCACCGCCGTTGGGATCGACCAGGTAGACGTTCTTGCGGCGATCGTGCAGCCAGCCGAGGTTGTCGAAGCGATATCCGGCACCGGCGATGCGATGCGGTTGGCGCTTGCGCTCCTCGTCGGTGAGATCGGGATCGAGGTACTCGGATCCGATCACGGCGAGGCGGCGTCCATCGGGACTCCATTCCGCCTCTGACGCGCCGAGCACAAATGATGTGATCACCGTTGCTTCGCCGCCGGCGGCGTCCATCACCGCCACGTGCGCCAGCTTGCCAGGTTCGCCCGATGCCCGCAGAAAGGCGAGACGGGTGCCGTCAGGCGACCACCGGGGACGGGTGTCGGCGGGTCCGTGTGTGAAGGGCCGCGCCGTCATGCCGTCCCAGAGCCAGATCTGACGGTCGTACCGGTCGGCCTCGAGATTCATCCGTGCGACACCGAACGCGATTCTCACGCCGTCGGGATGAAGCTGGGGATCGGACAGCGATGCGTATCCAGCGAGATCGTCTGGTGTCATGGGTGCGAGGCTAGAGCCTCAGCGCAGGGCAGGTACCCTCCCAGCAGTGCACCGCCTCGTCGCCTCATCATTGGGACTCGGCCTCATCCCGCGTCGGCTTCGCGGATCCGACGCGGGCGCCGGAATCTTCGGAGCCGCCCTCGGTGCCGCGATCGGCGGCGGTCTTCTTGCGATCGATGCCGCGTGGTGGGTGACCGCGTTGACTGCGGTCGCACTAAGTGGTGTCTCCGTGTGGGCGGCGCGTCCGTTTGCAGGAAAACATGACGACCCGGGCTGGGTTTGCATCGATGAGACCGCGGGCACGGTCGTCGCGCTTGTCGGACTCAGCGGTTGGCCCTGGGTCGTGGCACTCGTCGTGGCGCGGCTTGCCGACATTTTCAAAGTGCTCCCCGGAGTCGCCGCCGCAGAACGGCTTCCCGGGGCAGTGGGGATCACAGCCGATGACATCCTGGCGGGCCTGTATGGCCTCGCCGCCGGATGGGGATTGTCGGCAGCACTGTGACCGACGGCGCCCCGGTCGACATTCGCCGCCGCCTCACCGGAGTGCTCTT
>JBBTKD010000037.1:0-2207 GCA_038059105.1 Actinomycetota bacterium
GCAGATACGACGAGAACGCTCGGCTCTCCTATCCGCGCGGCCCCTTAGGGAGGAGAACAAGAAAGGACTCTCCGATTTCTGACCCCTGGTGCCTGGCGCCTGATGCCTGGTGCCTGGTCCCTACTTCTTCTTCCTATGCATCCTGCTTGAGAAGGCGGCGCCCACGGCTACCGCTGTGGCCAACAGCACCAGGGCTGTTGCCGCCCAGCGAACGATCACTCTCACCACGATGGGACGACGGGGATCCGCTCCGTCTTGCGGCCCGAGGCGGGTCATCACGGTGCTTGCCAGGCCAGCGGGGGCAACGACGACCTCATCGCCGAGTGTGGACAGTTGACGGGTCACGCCGTTCACCCGAGCGTCGTCGGCCTGGCACCGCAGGCACCGATCCCGGTGTTTGCTGAGGACACGGTTGAGGGGCGTCCCGTCAGGGATGGCTGCGATCAAGCGGCAGGTGAGTTCGCTCACGTGGTGTCCTCCAGCAACTCGCGCAATCGCTTGCGTGCCCGATGCAGTCGCACCTTGGCGGTCGTCTGCGTAATTCCCAACTCGTGACTCACCTCGGCGTGGGTCCAGCCGTACACGTCCCGCAACACGAGTACCGCTCGCTGCCCCGGAGTGAGCTGCTCGAGGGCACCCCGCAGGTCGGCGCGCACCCCGACGAGCACCCCGGCGTGTTCCGGTCCCGCTTCCGGGTCCTCGATCGACTCCTCGAGCTGCGAGGTCTCGTGACGGGCCGCCCGCTTGCGCATCGTCCACGCCGTGTTGACGGTGATGCGGTGGAGCCACGTACCGAGTGCGGCGTCGCCGCGGAACCGCGGCATCGCCCGCCAGGCACGGATCAAAGCCTCTTGAGTGACATCGGGCGCAAGGTCGGGACCGACCAGGCGCACCGCCAAAGTGTGCACGGTGTCGCGGTACCTCCAAACGAGTTCCCCGAACGCCTCGGCGTCCCCCCGCCGGGCACGTTCGATGAGCACCTGCTCATCTCGTTGGACACTTCCCCCGGTCACGGTGTTACCCGGATTCGCCCGGTGACCAGCCGTTCGTCGCCCGCAGCCAAAGCCACGTCGATCGCGGTGTCGTCATCGCCGTCGACGACCGAACCGGTCACCTCTGCGGCCACTCCGGGACGGAGCGGGTTGCGGAAACGCACCCGCAACTCCCGGAGCGGATCGACCCCGGGAACGTGGCGACCCACCGCGTTCGCCATCCACGACGCCATGAGCAATCCGTGCACGATCGTTCCGGACAACCCGGCGTTGCGGGCCGAGTCGTGATCCCAATGGATCGGGTTCCAGTCCCGCGTCGCGGCGGCGTAGCGAACCAGGTCGGCGCGCGAGGCTCCACACGGATAGGAAGGAAGCGCCTCTCCTGCCTTTGGCAACGCGCTGGGTGCGGTGGTGCCAAATGCCGGGCGCAACGCCACCGGGGGTTCGGCTTCCTCCGCACTCGCGGCCGCGGCCTCGGTGGACATCAGAAACACCGATGAGCCCGTCATCCATGGTCCTGATTTCGACTGAGTATCGATGGCGAACTCGACGAAGTGCAGAGGACCACGAACCCGAACCGAGGTGACGGTTCCCGATACTTCGAGCATCTCGCCAACTGCGAGCGGACGGGTCCAGGTGTACCTCTGCTCGGAGTGGATCAGCGATCGCGTGAAGGGCACGACGACGGCATCATCGAGGAACACCGGGGCGGCGGTGAACAACGCGGCGTTGGCGAACACCGGTGGTGCGAAGTCCGACCAACGCTTGGGGTCGTCACCGATCGCGGTGACGAAGGCGTGAACCCGCTCGGCGGACACCTCGAGGGTGAACGGACCGAAACGGCGACCCGTCAGCTCGTCGAGAGCTCCCATCGCCGCGCCGCGGCTAACGAGTTTCCTTGTGAGCGGTGTGCAGCCGGCAGAAGCGGCAGTACTTCTTCAGCTCGACCCGCTCACGGGTGTTGGTCTTGTTCTTCGTCGTGACGTAGTTGCGCCGCTTGCACGTCTCGCATGCGAGTGTGATCGGCGGTCGCTTGTCGCTGGCCATTCTGGTTTCTCAGTTCTCGTCTTGGTTGTCCGTGGTCTCGCCTGAATCAGTCCTCAGTCCTCAGTCCTCAGTCTTGGCTTTCTAGCTGATGACTGATGACTGATGACTTCTCGTCTGGCTGATGCCTGGTGCCTGATGCCTGATGCCTACTTGTGGATCTTGACGACC
>JBBTKD010000038.1:0-4985 GCA_038059105.1 Actinomycetota bacterium
CTCAAGGAGCGGATCATCGGCAAGCACCGCCGTCCCGGGGAGAAACGGCTCAATGGCGGCTCCGTCGGGGACGAAGAACCTGAAGATCACACACTGCAGATCGACCGAGTGAAGAGGTTCGCGGTGAAGCCCATGACCCCCGAGGAGGCAGCCCTGCAGATGGAACTGCTTGGACACAGTTTCTATCTGTTCCTGAACGCGGACACCGAGCAGTACGGAGTGCTGTATCGGCGTCGCGGCGGGACTCTTGGGTTGATCGAACCACAGTGACCACCAGCGTTCTCGTTGTAGACGACGCCGATCTCTTCCGCACCGGACTTTCCGCGGCGCTTTCCCGTGAGGGGTTTGCGGTGGCAGGCGAGGCCAAGGATGCAGAGAGTGCCGTCTCCCTCTCCGAACAACTCCAGCCCGATCTCGTCGTACTCGACATCCTCATGCCGGGACTCTCGGGGATCGACGTCGTCGAAAAGATCCGCGCCGCCAGTCCCCGCACCAAGGTCGTGATGCTCTCGGGTAGCGAATCCGAGGAAGATCTCCTCGAGTGCATCCGCTCCGGTGCCCGCGGCTACCTGGTGAAGGATGGCTCGTTCGACGACCTGGCCCGCTCACTGCGCGATGTCGCCTCAGGGGGTGCCGCGATTTCCCCGCGTATGACGGGCAAACTCCTCGACGTCCTCTCCCAGCTTCTTCGTCATCAGGACTTCACCGCTCAGCGTCGACCGGCCCTGACTGGCCGCGAGGTCGAGGTGCTCCGGCATGTGGCTCGCGGAATGACATCGAAAGACATCGGTGATGTGCTATTCATCAGCGAGAACACCGTGAAGAACCACGTTCGTAACATTCTGGACAAGCTCGGACTCCACTCCCGGAACGAGGCGGTTCTGTACGCCATCCGGGAGAATCTGATCGAGTTGTGATGACGGGCGGCAACGGAGCCAGCAAGGCCGCCCTGAACGAGTTCGTTGAGTTCCGTGCCGAGCAGTACGAGCAGGTTCGGGCTGTCTTCGACACCGTTGGTTCCAGCTCCGCCGACGCCGCCCTTGTCGAGCGCATCCAGGCGGAGTTTCCCCGACCGAGCGACGATCTTCGCGCTGCAGTTGCCGCCTTTCGCGATCTCCTGCGTATCGAACAGCGTCATGAACGGTTCCGTCGGCTGTTACGAGCCTGGTCGGGAAAGATCACCTCGGGTATTCGCAGCGGCGACTTCGCCTCCGCCGGAATCTGGATGAAAGCCGTCACTGAGAACCCGGTGTTTCCTGGCGAGTACGCCATTCATGTGACCGAGGCGATCCGCGAGCTCTCCCGCCCGGCGCTGCTCGACGAACTCGTGGCAGCGCTCGCCAAGGCCGGCGATCCTCCTGGCGCCGCTGCGCTGCTTGCGGGTTGGGGAGAGCCTCTGGTGGAGCATCTGATTACCGGGATGCTCGCCGACGAACCCGAGGTCAACCGGCGCCACCTGATCGAGTACCTCGGCATGGCTGGACGCGGCGACGTTCGGCTGCTTACACCGTGGCTCCATGATCCCCGCTGGTTCATCGTTCGCAATGTCGCCACCGCCGTCGGCAAGGCGGGACGCGAGACCGGCATTCCGGCATTGGCCGCGATCGTCGACCACGATGATGATCGGGTCCGGGTGGAAGCGATCCGCGGACTGGCGACGCTCGAGGGCGAAGACGCGGTCCCGCTGCTGGTGAGGTCGCTGTCCGATCCCAGCCAGCGGGTGCGGAACGCCGCAGTGTCACTCTTGCGCGCGGAGCCGTCGGACGAAGTCGTGATCCGCATCGCCGAATACCTGAGCTCGAACAACGCCGAGGCCGACGATGCGCGCCGTCTGATCAAGGTGATCGCCGAGCGCACCAGTCAGCCCGCCCGGGATGCCCTGGCGTCCTTGGCCGACAAACGGTTTGCGGTCGGGTCCGGGAAGATCGTTCGCGACAGTGCTCGCGCCGCTCTCGAGAGGCGCTCATGAGCGAACTGCTTGCCCGCGACTTTCTGCGCGCGCTCTTCCACGCCGGTCAGCGACTGACAAAAGGCTCCGAGGGTGATGCCGCTGTCGAAGACGCGGTAACCGCGCTCCAGACAGCCTGCTCAGCCCTCACCATCAGCGGGAAGGAGACGGTGCTGAGCCTCGTCGGTGACGCGTTCTACCTCGACCGCAGCGTGCTGGCGAATGCCTCCACTGAGTTCGACTCGGTCCTCCAGGCGATGAAACTCCGCCGCATCGGCACGATCACGATCCTCCCTGGAGCAAGCCGCGGCGACGTCAGCGATCTCGCGGCGCTGCTCGCTGGCCAGTCGGAAGATCTTCCGGCCGAAGGGACGATTCTCCTCAACGAGCGTGTGCTGTCGCCGAGTGAGCTCGAGATGCGTCCGCTGTCGACTCTCCGGCGCACCTATGCGGAGTCACTCGACTCGCTGCGCGGCGTCTCGCGCAACCGCACCTTGCATCTCGGGGAGGTACTCGACGTCGTCGACGACTTCCTTGCTGGTGGTGCAGGGCCTGGATCGTCGCTGCTGATGGCGACAGTCCACAACCATGATGAACTCACCTATTACCACTCGGTCAACGTGTGTCTTTTGGCGCTGGCGCTGGGGAGATTTGCGGGCCTGAGCAAGGAGCAACTGCGCATGCTCGGCCTTAGCGCGATGCTTCACGATGTCGGCCGTGTGGTTGTCGACGAGGCTGCGCTGCAGCATCGGGGGCGGCTCACCAACGAGGACTGGGCCCAGGTCCGACTCCACCCCCAGGAGGGGGCCATTGCGATCCTGGCGGCGGCCGGCCCGGGCCAAGAGGTCGCCGCCGCGGTTGCGCTCGAGCATCACCTCAGGGCCGACGGTGGGGGCTATCCCGATCTCGGCGAGCGTCGCACCCACCTGTACAGCCGGATCGTCGCAGTGGTGGATACCTATGAGGCGGTGACGGCTCACCGGCCATATCGCCCGGCCCGGACTCCCGCTGACGCTCTCCAGGTCCTTCTCCAGGGTGCCGGGACCGTGCACGACGCCGATGTCGTGCGTCTCTTCATCGAAATGATGGGCACCTATCCGCCCGGGTCACTGCTCCGACTCGCCAGTGGCGAGATCGTGGTCGTCGTGACCTCAGAGAACGGTGAGCGCAAGGGCATCGTGGTGCGCGAGTCCGACGGATCGCGCTCGCCCGGTCAGCGGTCGATCGCCTTTGCGTCAGACGACGTGGTTGCGCAATTGCTTCCCCAGGAGGCCGGGGTAGACCCCGGCTCGGTTCTCGAAGCCGTGGAACACGGAGACGCCGTAAAGCGTTAGTTGCCCGCGAGCCGCTCTTGCGGGTAACGGGCAACGGGTAACGGGTAACGGCGGAAGACTGTTTCTCGTTCTACGATCACCTCTAGAATCAGGTATCCATGGCCCTGCTGAAGAGACTCCTCAGCGCGGGCGAGGGCAAGAAGCTCAAGGACTTCGAGCGAGTCGTCGCTGCGGTCAACGCCCTCGAACCTGCGATTCATCCCCTCTCCGATGAGGCGCTTCGCGCCAAGACCGACGAATTCCGGGCCCGCCTCGCCGCTGGTGAGACCCTCGAAGATATCGAGCCCGAGGCGTACGCCGTCGTTCGCGAAGCCGCACAGCGAGTCCTCGGGCAGCGGCACTTCGACGTCCAGGTGATGGGCGCCGCCGTGCTCCACCGACACGGGATTGCGGAAATGAAGACGGGCGAGGGCAAGACGCTCGTCTCGACCATGCCGGTCTACCTCAACGCACTCACCGGGAAGGGTGTTCACGTCGTCACCGTGAACGACTACCTGGCGCGCCGCGACGCCGAATGGATGGGCGGTGTGCACCGTTTCCTCGGTTTGACCGTCGGCCTGATCCAGGGCGACATGCTGCCGGACGACCGCCGACCCGCATACGCCGCGGATGTGACCTACGGCACCAACAACGAGTTCGGTTTCGACTACCTGCGCGACAACATGACGATGGAGCCGCGGTATCTCACCCAGCGCGGACACAACTTTGCCATCGTCGACGAGGTCGACTCCATCCTGGTGGATGAGGCGAGAACGCCGCTCATCATCAGCGGACGCGTTGGGGAAACGGCGAAGTGGTACCGCGACTTCGCCCGTATCGCCGAGCGTCTGACTCCCGAACTCCACTACGAGGTCGATGAGGGCAAGCGCCAGGTGGTGACCACCGAGGCGGGGGTCACCCAGGTCGAGAAATTCCTCGGTGTCGAGAACATGTACGACCACACCAACGTCGACATGATCCACCACCTCGACGTAGCGCTCAAGGCCAAGACTCTCTATCACCGCGACGTGGACTACGTGGTGACCAACGGTGAGATCAAGATCGTCGACGAGTTCACCGGAAGAATTCTCGAGGGTCGGCGCTACTCCGAGGGCCTCCACCAGGGGATCGAGGCCAAGGAAGGCGTCCGGATCAAGGAAGAGAATCAGACGCTCGCCACGATCACCCTCCAGAACTACTTCCGTCTCTACGAGAAACTCGCCGGTATGACCGGCACCGCGATGACCGAGGCTGGGGAGTTCCACGAGATCTACAAGCTCGGTGTCGTTGAGATCCCGACCAACGTGGAGGTGGGCCGGGTGGATGAGCCCGACCTCGTGTACATGACGGAGGATGCGAAGTTCAACGCACTCACCGACGACCTCGTCGAACGCCACGCTAAAGGCCAACCGGTCCTCGTTGGCACGGTCTCGATCGAGAAGTCGGAGCGTCTTTCTGATGCTTTGCGCAAGAAGGGCATCCCCCACGAGGTGCTGAATGCCAAACAGCACGAGCGGGAGGCAACGATCATCGCCCAGGCCGGACGGGTCGGGGCGGTCACGGTTGCGACCAACATGGCCGGCCGCGGCGTCGACATCCGCCTCGGCGGCAACCCTGAGGAGCTCGCCAAGCTCGAGATGCGCAAACGGGGACTCAACCCGGGGACTGCGGAGTACGAGACTGCCCATGCGACCGTCCTCGCCGAACTCAAGGCATCGACGGCA
>JBBTKD010000039.1:0-16031 GCA_038059105.1 Actinomycetota bacterium
TGCGGATGCGCAAGGACCCCGATGAGCTCGCTCTGTTGCGTGCCGCTGCCGAGGCGACCGATCGGGTGGTTGCCGCACTCGACGCCGTCTCATTCGCCGGCCGTACCGAGCGTGATGTATCAGAAGAAGTGCAGAGCAGGGTGCTTGGGCAGGGTCATGACACCGCACCCTTCGCCATCGTGGCGTCCGGTCCCAATGCGGCGTCACCCCACCACGAGGCGTCGCATCGGGTGATTGAGGAGGGCGACACCGTCGTGGTCGACTTCGGCGGCCGGTGGCGCGGGTATTGCTCCGATACCACCCGGACCTTCTCCGTCGGCGAGCCCAGCGCAGAGGTGGCCGAAGCGTTTGCGGTGCTCGAAGCCGCACAGGCGGCGGGGCGTGCTGCGGTGCGACCGGGGGTCGCCGCGCAGGACATCGATCGGGCGACGCGTGCCGTGATCGTTGCTGCCGGTTACGGCGATCAGTTCATCCATCGCACCGGACACGGCATCGGTCTCGAAGTGCACGAGCATCCGTACATGGTGGAAGGCAATGAGATCGTCCTCGAGCCGGGCATGACGTTCTCGATCGAACCCGGGATCTACGTCGCAGGTCGCTTGGGGATGAGGATCGAAGACATCGTCGCCTGCGGCGAGGCTGGGGTCGACGAGCTCAATCGCTCACCGCGGCACTTGCATCTGGTCGGGTAGGAGCCGCGTGAACACTGAGCAACTCGCTGTCGACACCATCCGCGTCCTGAGCATCGATGCGGTCCAGCGAGCCGACAGCGGACATCCCGGAATGCCGATGGGGATGGCGGACATCGCGGTGGTGCTGTGGGGGCGTCACCTGCTGGTCGATCCCGATCATCCCGAGTGGCCCGACCGCGATCGCTTCGTGCTGAGCAACGGCCACGGGTCGATGCTCCTGTATTCGCTGCTGCACCTCAGCGGGTTCCCGTTGACGATGGACGACATCCGCTCGTTCCGGCAATTCGGATCGCACACTCCGGGGCATCCGGAGCGTGACCCGCACCGCGGTATCGAGACGACGACGGGACCGCTCGGTCAGGGCTTCGGCACCGCGATCGGGATGGCCATTGCCGAGGACCACCTGCGCGCGGTCCTCGGTGAGGAACTTGTCAGCCATCAAACCTATGCGTTCGTGAGCGATGGCGACCTCATGGAGGGGATCTCCTCTGAGGCGGGATCGCTGGCGGGAAGGCTGGGACTCCACCGGCTCACCTATCTCTACGACGACAACGGGATCTCCATCGGTGGCAACACCGATGTCACCTTCACCGAGGACGTGCTCGCCAGGTTCCGTGCGTTCGGTTGGCACACGCTGGACGTGGACGGACACGACCGACCAGCCATCCACGAAGCGATCCTCGCCGCCAACGCCGACGAACGGCCATCGCTCATCGCATGCCACACCCACATCGCCTACGGGGCGCCCACGCTTCAGGACACGGCGAAGTCGCACGGCAGTCCACTCGGTGACACGGAGATCGCCGGGTTCAAGGCGAAGATCGGATGGACGCTGCCACCGTTCACCGTGCCCGCCGAGGTGACGAACTTTTTCAGGACCGCGATGGACCGGGGGCGTTCCGCTCACCGCGAGTGGGAGACGCGGTCCTCGGCAAAGGATCCGAAGACCACAGCGTTGTGGGCCAGGTACCACTCACCGACTCCGCCGAAACTCGGCTCGCTCGGCTACGAGATCGGCCAGAAGGTCGAGACCCGCAAGGCATCGGGGAAGGCGATCAACCAACTCGCCACGACCCACCCCGGGTTGCTCGGCGGCTCGGCAGATCTCGAGCCTTCCACCAACACACTGATCGATGGGGTCGCCCAGTTCCAGGACGATCCCGCCGGACGAAATATCCGATTTGGCGTCAGGGAGCACGCCATGGGGACCGTGGTCAATGGCATCTCGATCCACGGTGGGCTCCGTGCCTTTGGCGCCACGTTCCTCGTGTTCAACGACTACATGCGGCCCGCCACTCGCTTGGCCGCGCTCATGGGGTCGCCTTCGATCTTCGTATACACCCACGACTCGGTGTTCCTCGGTGAGGACGGGCCGACCCACCAACCGATCGAGCACCTGGCGTCGCTGCGGGCGATGCCGAACATGTGGGTGGTCCGGCCAGCGGATGCGGGCGAGACCGCAGAGGCGTGGGAGCTGGCGATGGGACGCACCACCGGTCCGACATGTCTCATCCTTACCCGTCAGTCGGTTCCCGTTTTGGATCGCACCGCCCGCGAGGGAGGGGTGCACCGCGGGGGATATGTGCTGCGCGAGGGAAGCGATGCGGTCCTGGTGGCGACCGGGTCGGAGGTGTGGGTGGCACTCGCCGCCGCGGAATTGCTCGCCGCACATACATCGGTGCGCGTGGTGTCGCTGCCGTGCTGGGAGGCGTTCTTTGCCCAGGATCGCTCGTATCAGCGCGAGGTGCTCGGCGACGATGTGCCGATTGCATCCCTCGAGGCGGCGACGACGTTCGGGTGGGACCGCATCGTCGGCTCGCGCGGTCTCGCCATTGGGGTCGATCACTTCGGAGCGTCGGCCCCGTACGAGAAGATCGCGGATGAGTGGGGGTTCACCCCGGAGAAGGTCGCCGCCCGGATCAGCGGGTGGCTGGCCGCGCTCTAGGCGAGGAAGCCCTCGGATTCGAGGCGCTCGATTATGCGTTGCGCGGCCTGTTCGGGTGTGATGTCGGTGGTGTCGATCACCACTTCTGCATCGGTCGGCGCCTCATAGGGGTCGGAGATTCCGGTGAACTCCTTCACGATGCCCGCCCGTGCCTTGGCGTAGAGACCCTTGCGGTCGCGTTGTTCGCACACCTCGAGTGGCGTGGAGACATGGACGAGGGTGAATCCCCCCAGCGGTTCGATCAAGTCGCGGACTTGTTTGCGGACCGCGGCATACGGAGCGATCGGGGCGCAGATGGCGATGCCGCCGTTCTTGGTTATCTCGGAGGCGACGTAGCCGATGCGCAGGATGTTGATGTCGCGGTGCTCCTTGGAGAACCCGAGTTCTGATGACAGGTGCTTGCGCACGACATCTCCGTCGAGCAGCGTGACCGTGCGGCCGCCCATCTCCAGCAACTTGACGCGCAGCACGTTGGCGACGGTCGACTTTCCTGAACCGGACAGCCCGGTCATGAACACGGTGAAACCTTGCTTGCTGCGCGGGGGATGGGTCTTGCGCAGCTCGGCGGCAACGGCGGGGAAGGTGAACCACTCCGGGATCTTCGTGCCGTCCTGAAGGCGTTCGCGCAACTCGGTTCCCGAGATCGACAGGGTGCGGGTACCCGGTGGGACCTCGTCATCGGGGGCGTAGGTGTCTGAGTCCGGCAGGTACACCATGTTCTTGAAGTCGACCATCGCCACGCCGAGTTCCTTCTCGTGAGCGGCGAGCAGCTCCTGGGCTTCGTACGGTCCGTAGAACGGGGTGCCGCTCGAGTCCGTACCCGGTCCGGCGTGGTCGCGACCCACGATGAAGTGCGTGCAGCCGTGGTTCTTGCGGATGATGGCATGCCACACCGCTTCACGCGGTCCGGCCATGCGCATCGCCAGCGGGAGGAGCGCCAACTCGGCGGTGTCGGCGGTGTACTGCGGCATGATCGCCTGGTAGGCGCGAACCCGGGTGTAATGGTCGACGTCTCCGGGCTTGGTCATCCCCACCACGGGGTGGATGAGCAGGTTGGCGTCGACCGCCTTGGCGGCACGCACCGTCAACTCGAGGTGGGCGCGGTGAATCGGGTTACGCGTCTGAAAGGCGACGATGCGCCGCCACCCCTTCTGTACAAACCACTGGCGTACCTGGGCTGGAGTCATCCGCAGCGCGACGAAGTCGTAGTGGTGGGGGAGGGCGAGGGCTTCGATGCGTCCCCCGACGTACCAGGCGCCCGATCGGTCGAGGAGGGCGGCGACGCCGGGGTGTTCGCGGCTGTTGGTGCCGTAGACCAGTTTCGCCTCGAGCTCGCGGTCCGGCTCCCAGATGTCACTGACGTGGAGCACGGCGAGCATGACTCCCTCGTCGTCGCGCAGTGCCAGCATCGATCCCGGTATGAGGCTTGAGGCCGTCTCCTCCGATACGTCAAAGGTCACGGGGATCGGCCAGAGCGTTCCGTCGGCGAGCCGCATGTCGGACACGACGCGGTCGTAATCATCCCGCCCCAAGAACCCCGTCAACGGTGAAAAGCCTCCGTTGATGAGGAGTTCGAGATCGCACGCTTGCCGCGGGGTGAGGTCGATTGATGGCCAATCGAGCGACGCCTGCTTGATCTCGGCGGTACGGGCGTCGTCGACCACGAGATCGACGAGCGAGCCACCGTGCGGCGTGATGAGGCTGTCGGGCATGGTGCTCCTGGGGACTCGAAAGACCCTCGACGGGGCCGATAGGGAGACATCGGGAGTGTAAGCCAGGGCCTTGAGGCCACCCGTACACTCGCTCTCTCCCCTGGTCGGGGGGCGTTTGTTTCTCCCCCCGTAGGGGGGAGTACCCCGAAGGGGGGAGGGGGGAGATTTGGAACCGTCTGTCGTGCTTGCTGCTTGGGCCGCCGGACTCGCGGCAGGGTCGGCTCTGGTGATCCAATGGGCCGTGGTCGGGAAGGGCTTCACCCGTCTCACGCTGGCGGTCACGATTCTGCTCGGCGTGTCGACTGCTGTGGCTGGCGGCGGCGTGGCGGCGTGGGTGGGGTGCGGACTGGCGACGGTGGCGGTCTTTACCCCCCGATCGGTGAGCGTCGTGCTGGCTGCATCCGCAGCGGTTTCCCTCTTGGTCGCCGGTGCCGCAGAAGGAGAACTCGTGCTCCTGGTCACCGGCGCCCTGTTTCTCGGCGGTGTCACCTGCGAGATGCTCCTCGGACACTGGTATCTGGTCGACCCCCGGCTGCCTCGATCGGCCTTGCGACGACTCTGTCTCTCTGGACTCGTCGGTGCGGTCATCGACCCGGTTGCTGCGATGGTCTCCGGCGCCTCGCCGTGGGGTTCGGGTGACACCGTCACCGGGATAGGGTGGATCGCCCTTGCCGCGGCGAGCCTTCTCCTGATGATCGGGGTGTGGTTCAGCCTCGGTGAGAAGGGATACCCGGCCGTGATGGCGGCGACCGGACTCTCCTACCTGGCGGTACTCACGACGATCGGCACCGTCGTGCTCGGTCGGGTGCTGGTGACGGGGAGTGGCCTCGGGTGAAGTTCTCTTACACTCCTCTCTCGTGAAGATTTACACGCGTCGCGGTGACGATGGATCGACCGGTCTCTTCCACGGTGGTCGTGTCGCCAAGGACGAGTCCGGGCCGGAGGCATACGGCACCGTCGACGAGGCGGTCTCCGCTCTTGGCGTCGCCAGGGCGCTGGCGAGCGGCACGATGCACGACCGGATCCTTCGGGTGCAGCGTGATTTGTTCGTGGTCGCAGCCGAACTCGCCACGTCGGCAGAGCGTCGCGGCATGCTTGCAGTCGGCACGAGCCTGTCGACCTCAGAGATGGTGGTTGCGCTCGAAGCGGAGATCGACACCGTCGAGGCGGAGCGCGGGCTTCCCAACGAGTTCGTCGTTCCCGGGGGCAGTCCCGTCGCTGCTGCTCTCGACCTGGCGCGCACCATCACTCGACGCGCCGAGAGGCGGGCCGTCACCCATGTGAAACTCGCCGGCATCGAAGATTCGTTCGTTGTGCCGTATCTCAATCGCCTCGCCGATTACCTGTATGTGTTGGCGCGCTCTGCCGAAGCGGCATGGGTGCCGAGCAAGTCGGAGGAGAATCGATGATGGAATTCCGTGCATCGACCGATGCTGTCGCGATCGCCGATGCCATCGTGGTTGGGGTAGGCGAGGGACGGGTGTTCGACCCCAAGGGCACAGCCCTCTCCGAGAAGCTTCCGTGGCTCGCCAAGCACCTCGATGATGCCGAGTTCACCGGCAAGGCGGGACAGTCGGTGGTCGTGCCCGGCGGAGAAGCGGTCCCGTATAAGACCGTCGTTCTGGTGGGTATGGGCCCGACCGCAGACCTCGAGCGGATTCGGCGGGCGGCGGGCACCGCTGCCCGCAGCTTGCCGAAGTGTGCGGCAGTTGCCACGACGCTGCATCTGGGAGTGTCGGGCGGTGCCGAGGCCGTCGGACTCGGCTTCACCCTCGGTGCGTACACCTTTACCAAACACAAGTCCGAGAAGAAGCCGTCGACCATTGCGACTGTGATCCTCCTCGAGGGCAGTGCAGACGACGTTGCCGGTGCGGTACGGGGTGCGACCATCGGAGATGGCGTCAATCTCGCCAGGGATCTGATCAACGAGCCCGCGATGGGCAAGTCACCGGCGACACTTGCCGATCGGGCTACCGCCATTGCCACCGAGGTCGGACTCGGCATCCGGGTGCTCGACGAGAAGCAAATCGAGTCTGAGGGACTCGGCGGATTGCGCGGGGTTTCACTTGGTGCCGACAATCCCGCCCGGCTCGTCGAGCTCCGCTACGAACCGAAGAACGCCAGGGGGTTCCTCGCCATCGTTGGCAAGGGGATCGTCTTCGACTCTGGCGGGTTGTCCCTCAAGCCCGCCGACAGCATGGAGACGATGAAGACCGACATGTCGGGTGCGGCGGCAGTCTTCGCCGCCATGCGCACGATCGCTCTGCTTAAGTTGCCGGTGCGGGTTGTCGGCATCACCCCGCTCACCGAGAACATGCCGGGGGGATCCGCCCTGCGTCCTGGCGACGTGCTGAAGATCCGGAATGGCAAGACGATCGAGGTGCTCAACACGGATGCCGAGGGGCGGCTCGTGCTTGCGGACGGGCTGTCGCTCGCCGCCGAGCAGAAGCCGGATCTGATCGTCGATGTCGCCACACTCACCGGGGCGATTCAGATCGCACTCGGCGAGAAGATTGCCGGTCTCTTCGGAACCGAAGCCGCCACCGCAAAGGTTGCCGCCGCTGCGGAGTCGGCGGGGGAGCGGGTGTGGCGGATGCCGCTGCCCGACGACTACCGCAAGAACATCGATTCAGACGTCGCCGACATGAAGAACACCGGGACCAAATACGGGGGAGCCATCAACGCATCGATGCTCCTCAAGGAGTTCGTCGGCGACGTCCCCTGGGCTCACCTCGACATTGCCGGCCCCGCACGCGCCACCGAAGCCGAGCACTACATCCCGAAGGGCGGCACGGGTTTCGGCGTCCGCACCATCGTGGAACTCGCTCGCCAGATGAGCTGAGCGGTCGTCAACGCTTCTTAGCGGCAGCCAGAACCGTGATGACGATCAGGCCCAGCGCCACGGCTTCTCCGATGAGGAATCCGAGTCCGACACGCAGCGAAGCCTCTCCCGACGTGAGCGCCACCGTGAGTCCGGCTGCGATGAGTCCGCCCAGCCACGCGGCCGCCAGGCCACCGGTCGTACGCAGGGCGATGAGCATCTGCTGCACGAACAACGCTGCGGTGGCGATCACCACTCCTGCGGCGGCATAGGCGGCGAGATCGGCCGAAGGCCGGTACTCCTCGCCGAGGAACAGCGCAACCAGCGATGGTCCGATCCAATGTCCCACTGCAAACGCCGCGACCCCGAGGGCCCCTGCGGCGATACCGGTGCGCACCGACCACCTGGCGAGCATGGAGCGATCGTCTGACTCCGCCATCCTCGTAAACGGCGGGAGCACTCTGGCGATGAGGCTGTAGGCAACGGTGAGCGGGGCCCGAAACAGGAGGAAGGTCTCGAAGAACACACTGCGCTCGGCAGCCGATGCACCGAGGGCACCCACCACGAGGGGGCCGGCGGCGACGATGGTCTGTGATGCGGCGTTGGCAACGACGAAGGTCGCAAGAGCGGCGCCAGCTCCCGTCGCCGGTCCGGGTGTCGTGGACGGCGCCTTGCCCCGGAACGGCTTCCACAGGTAGACCACCAGGGCTCCAGGGATCAGCGACCACGCCACGCCGACCACGCCGGCACCGACCGCGAGGAGCGACAGCACCACGACGAGACGTACCACCGACTCGGCCATCGTCGACCAGCCGTAATCGTCGAACCTCCGCCGACCGGCCAGTGCTCCGCGGGCAAGGGCAAACGACCCGTAGGCGGCGATCACCACCATGATCACTGCGAGGTAGATGACGTTCCCGTCCAGGAGTCGGTCCAGGGTAAAGGCGCCGAAGCCGACCGATGCGACGACCGAAACCACGATCGCCGACAAGAACAGCCTGCGGGGAGCCGACTCGGGGACCGCCGCCGAGAGCCGCCGGATCGTGAGCTGCTCCATGGGGACGAAGACGGTCGTGAACACGAGGAATTGGATCGTCCACAGCACGGTGATCGGGGCAAAGGCCTCAGGACCGAGCACTCGACCGGCGACGAGCTGGAATGCATACGCGGCAACCGCTGCGACCAGGGTGCCTACGACCATTGCCGCAGTGCCCGAGGTTGTCAGGGCACCGGAAAGGGTGCGGGGGTTTGTGGGGTTCGTCACGGGCGGTTGAGGCTAGCGGCGGCCTCTATGCGCCCCGGTAGGCTCCGGGACGCGATGACGGAGTCACCCATCACTTCCCGTCGATGGACCGCATGGCTCTGGTGGATTCCCATGGTGATCGCAGGCGGATCGCTCTCTCTGTGGTGGCTCGGTTGGTACCCGGGGTTTCTCACGGCAGAGTCGGTGCGAATGTGGGGCGATGTCACTTCCGGCGATTTCACCAACTTCACGCCGGCGACCCACACGATCGTTGCCTGGACCCTGTCCCGCATCTGGGATACGCCGGCAATCGTCACGCTCCTCCAGAGTCTCCTCGCGCTGTTGTTGCTCGCTCTGTTCATTCGCAGGATGCGTGCCCTCGGCGTGCCCGCCTTCGCTTCGGGGATTGCCGTCGTGCTGTTCGGCCTGCTTCCGGGCACTGCAACCGCAACGGTGACGCTCGAGGTCACGACCGCGCAGGCTCTCGTCGCCATGTGGCTCTTTGTCGAAACCCTCGACCTCGTTCGCGATTCGCCGCGGTACCTTGGTCGCTGGCAATCGGTGGCCCGACTGGGGTGCGCCGCCGCGGCGGTGGCGTTGTTCGATCACGCTGGCATCGTCATCGTGGCGATCGTTGCCGTCGGGTTTGCAGTGGTCCTGCGTCGCCAGCTCCGCTTGCTCGTGAGGCCCGGGCTCGTTGCTGCTGGTGTGTTCGTCCTGTTCCAGGTTCCCGTGTTCGAGCTTGCTTCGGTGGATCGGCTCGTCGTACCCGTGGCCGAGGTGTTCGCACCGGATCTCGCCTCGATCGTGAAGCATGCCCCAGAGGTGTTTGGCGACGAAGACCGGTTGCTCCTGGAGGCGGTCGCCGATCTCGAGGTGTGGTCGGGTGCGTATCGATGTGGCGAGGGGATCGCCCTGGTGCGCGATCGCGACTTCGACGTCACTCCGATCAGAGACGACCCGGGTTCGTACCGTGGCCTGCTCCTACGCGCCGCGTTGCAGCGACCCCTCATCGTGATCGGTCACCGCATGTGCGCCTCCGGCCTGCTCTTCCTGCCTGCGCAGCCGACCGGGGAGCGCTTCGAGGCGTACACCTACAACGTGCCGCAGAACGAGTTCGGTCTCGAGCGCGAGACGAAGTGGGCACGCGCGTTCAGCGTCACCAAGGCGATCCTGGTCCGCACCGATCGGCCCTCAAGCCTGTGGTTGTTCTGGCGGCCGGCGATCGTCGTGTGGCTGGCATTGCTGGCGTTCGCCGTGGCGATGCTGCGTCGTCGCCGCCAATGGACACTCCCGGCGATCGTGTTCGCCGCAGTGCTGATGGTCACGGCGCTCACGATCAGGGCCCCGGCCTTCGGCGAAGTGTTTGCGGTGTACTCCGTGGCGCTGCTCAGCCTCCCGGTGTGGTGGGCAGCGTTGCGCAGAGAGCCTGCGGCAGGGTTACCCGCAGCCGGGAATGGGACCGAGTCCGAGGGCTGAGGCCAACGCCGCCCGGCTCTCGCTGCCGACGATTCCGTCGACGCGCAGCGCCTCGGCCCGCTGGAACGCTTTCGTGGCGCGATCGGTGAGGCTGCCGAACGACCCGTCGATCGGACCCGGGTCGTATCCGAGCAGGTCGAGAAGGTATTGGAGAGCCCGCACCGTCTCGCCGCGGATACCGGCCCTGAGCACCCGTCCATCTGCGGTGAGCGTTCGACCCTGTTCTGCGGCGGCGCGGAGCGCAGCCAGCTCGCCGCGCGTCCGGCTCCCGACGACCCCGTCGACAAAGAGTCCACGGGCATCCTGGAAGGACCGCACCCCGGCGGCGGTGCGCTGCCCGTAGACCGCATCGATCGGTCCGTCGTAGTGCCCGAGGGCGGCAAGCAAGGACTGAAGCTGGCCGACCGCCGTGCCCCGCGCTCCGGTGTGAAGGTTGTAACCCGAGGCGAGCAGCGCATCGATCGGAAGTGAGATGGCGGGGCACGAGGCAGCGACCGGCACCGTCGTCGTGGTGGTGGCGGGAATGGTGGTCGTTGTGGTGACAGGGACCGTGGTGGTGGTGGTCGTCGTCACCGGAACTGTGGTGGTGGTGGTTGTGGTGGTGACCGAAAGCGTGGTGGTGGTCGTCTCGACCGGAATGGTCGTCGTCGTCTCGACCGGAATGGTCGTCGTCTCGGCAGGGATGGTGGTGGTTGTCGTCTCGACTGGAAGCGTCGTCGTCGTCGTCGTTTCGGACGGGATGGTGGTGGTGGTGGTGGTGGTGGTGGGGATCGTCGTCGTGGTGGTGGTCGTCGTCTCGCCGGACGTTGAGCACGTGCTGACTCCGTTGATGGCGTACACCTGCTGCGAGCGAAGTCCGAGCAGGCTGCGCAACTGACGTGTGTGGAATGCCCTCGGACCGCCCGACCCGGTGAACGTAACTTCGAGGGCTGCGCCCGACGCCGAACAGCGGGTGATCGTGGCTCCGATGACCGTATTCATACCGGGGAGGGCGGCGGCAAGCTGCCCCGCGGTGAACGCACGGGTCCAGCGGAAGTTGCCGTTGCGGACGACGGCAAGGCCCGCCCAGTGGTCGTCAACGTTGCGGACATAGGGAAGCGACGCGGTGAAGGAGTCCTCGGAGTTCTCGGTCCATCCGTAGGTGCTCGAGGAGTAAAAGGTGGCGATTGGGACGAGTTGCCCGTCCCGGGTCACCGACGGGTGGAACATGACCTGGTTCGCGGTGTTGCGTACAGCGTCGATCCACCCCTGGGTTCCATGGCCCCAGCCGACGTAGTTCTGGTCGATCGGTGTGTCGTATACCTGGCATGAGCACCAGGGTCGCGATTCGGGAGTCCCACGACCCAGCAAGCGTGAGTACGCGTACGAGCGGGCAGCCACCGCCTGTGCCTCGAGGGCGGCCAGTCCGCCGGTATCGCCCCAGAAGTACGGCATCTCGGAGATGCCGAGCACGTAGTCCTCCATCGCGATCTCGATCGAAACGTTCATCGTGGCGGTGTTGTTGTCGGAGCGGAGGTGCATCGTTCCCCGGGCATAGGTGCACGGCTGTTGGCGAGAACCCGAGGTGATATTCCAGTTGGTGAGCGAGCACCCCTCGATGACGAGTGCTGTCGCAGGGTCACCGTTCCAACCGTCCCAACTCGCATCGATCGAGCACGATCCGGCGAACGACCCACCGGGAGCGGTGACCGTGCATGTATCGCCGGATCGGGTGATCGTGACGGTCTCTCCGGCCACCGCGGAAATCGTGCCCGCGTTCGAGGAAAACACGGCCGGAACGCTGGGTTCGAGCCCCGTTGCCCGGACGGTGAAGGCAACGGAGGCCTTCTCGACGAGGAGGTTCACCCACAGCGGGCGAGCGGCGAGCGCAGCGTCGACCGGGGCGGGAGTGGCTCCGGTGAAGTAGTGGCTCACGATCTCGGACCATGGAAAGCCTTCCCGCGCCATCCCGTAAGCGCCGAACTGGCTCAGTCCGACCGAGTGTCCGTATCCACCGCCGGCAAACGCAAAGGTCGGCTCGGCCGCACGTGCGGGAGCCACCGGGATCAGGGCGGCGGCAAGCGTCACCGCTACCCCCAGCCGGCACAGGGCACCCCACCGATACTGCGAAGAGTGTTCAACTCTCACGCTCTCCGCATCGGAACGGAAAGTAGCGAGGTTAACTACTTTATGTGGTCAGTCCCAGTACGACGAGGAGGCGGGACAAGGCATCACCGGCCTGGTCGTCCACCACCACATCGGCGATCGGGTCGAGGTCGGTGGGTCCGCGGTTGATGATCACGAAGGGCTGCCCGCGGTCGGCGACGGCGATAGGGATGGCGGCAGCCGGAAAGACGGATAGGGTCGTTCCCACGGCGAGCACGGCATCGGCCGAATGGGCCCATTCCATGGCCCGCTCCATCGCCCGGAAGGGCAGAGCCTCCCCGAAGAACACGACGTCTGCCTTGAGAATCCCGCCGCAGACTGACGCGTCAGACCCGCCGCCCCCCTCCCCCCTTCGGGGTACTCCCCCCTCCGGGGGGAGAAACAGGGCGGTGCATGAGGGGTCTTCCTCACCGGCGTCGATGCGGACCATCACCTCGCGGGTTCGCAGGCTCGCCCGGCATGCGATGCACGACGTGGTGGCAGCACTGCCGTGGAGCTCGGCGATGGCCTCGAGGGGGAGTCCCGCCGCGGTGTGGAGTCCGTCGACGTTCTGCGTGACACAACCGATCATCAGCCCGCTCTCCCACAGGCGGGTGACGGCGAAGTGGCCGCGGTTCGGCGGAGCGTCCAAGAACTCGGCACCGGCACGGCGACTCCACGCTCGGCGTCGTACTCCTGGGTCTGAGAGGTAGCGCTGGATGGTGAAGTCGGCGGGATCCATCCGGGACCAAACGCCGTCGTGGCCACGAAAGTCGGGAATGCCGGACTCGGTCGAGATTCCGGCGCCCGTGAATACCAGGATCCGGCTCCGGTCTCTGAGCGCCGCCGCCACTTCGTCGATGGATGCCATCGACCGGGACTCTACGAGCGCGCCCAGATAGGCGGGGTACCGCGTCAGGTGTCGGCGCATCCGTGCGCCGACACCTGAAGACTTGGGCGCCTATCTGGGCGCGCGAGCCGTGGAGATCAGACCCCGGTACTCGGCGCGTAGCGAGGGTCGCAACCGGCCGATCCGCCCCGCGTCGAGATGGGGAACCAGGCGCGACACGAGGACGAGACCAGGAGACAGGTGCGCCAGATCCTCGGCGGCGAGAACGGCGAGGTGCAACGGCTCGCGCAGGAGGCGTCCCGATCCCGCGGCCGCGATCAACCGAAGTAGGTCGGCAACTGCCCCGGGTCCGATGAGGGCTGTCCAGTACCGCCGCACCGCCGCCTCGGTGGGATGGTGGCCAAAAGCGGGATCGGGGCGATACCCCGCCCGGATCCATGGTCTGGGGACGACCGTGGGACGTGAGGCCGCCACGGTGCCCGGGGCTGGCGCGGCATCCATCGCGATGGGAGGACGATCATCTTGACGGAGTATCCCGGGCACCGCAGCGGTCATGCCTACGAGATATCACATCGACCCAAATAGCAGCAAGTAGGAAGAGTGAGAGCGCGAAAGGTTCGCTAGGGCCCCGGAGGAACGAACTGCCAAACCGTGATCTGAATCTGGTCGTTCTCCTCGATCACCGAACCAGGGCCTGGAACCATCGCCTGTACCCGGTCGTGGTCGGCTTCGACGTCGGTGGTCACGTTCTCGAACACCCAGGTGAATGGGATGTTCGTGCTGTCGCGCAACTGCGTCAGCTGCTGGTTCGCCGAGTCACGCGTTGCTCCGATGAGGTTGGGGAGCACCAGGGTCGGTGACAATCCGTTCGACACCTCGATCTCGACCACCGAACCCTGGCGCACCCGCTCACCCGGTTCGGGATCGGAGGCGACCACCGTGTCCTCGGGCTCGTCGGAGTTCACCAACTTGATGTCGGCTTCGAGGCCGGCCTGGAGCAGCTCCTCGATGGCGTTTTCGAAGTCGAGACCAATGACGTCGGGCATCTCGACCCGCGGAGTGGCGTAGTAGAGGTTGGTGCCAGCCGGATCGGGAGGGAAGTCTTCGACCGGCATGTCGGCGACGACGATCGTCATGAACTCGCGCCAGATCGGAGCGGGAGTGCTCGACCCGAACATGCGCGGGATGAACTCGCCTTTGATCGTGAGGTTGCGCATCTCGATCTGGGCATCGGGATAGCCCACCCACACCGATGTGGTCACCTGGGGGATCCCGCCAACGAACCAGGCGTCGCGGTAAGCCTCGTGGGTGCCGGTCTTTCCGAACTGCGGTCGACCGAGGTAGGCGCGACCGCCGGTTCCGATCGTGATCACCTTCTCCATCGTGTTCAGGGTCGCCGCGGCCAGCGCCGGCTCGAGAACCTGCGTCGCCTCCACCTCGTGCTGGTACACGATGTTGCCGTCGGCGTCTTCGATCCGTTCGATCAGGTAGTTCTCGGTGCGGAGGCCGTAGTTGGCGATCGTCGAGAACGCCGATGCCATCTCCAGCGGGCTCACGGCCTGGGCACCGAGCACGATCGCCGGCACTGCTCCGAGCGGCGACTTGATCCCCATGCGGTGCGCCACGTCGACGATGTTCTCCGGTCCGACGGCAATCGACACCTGGCAAAACACGGTATTGGTCGATCGGTAGAGCGCCTCCTCGAGCGTGCGAATGCCCGGTTCGTTCGTGCCAGCGTTGCGGCAGACCCAGGGCTCGACGCCGCCGAAGTCGAGGATTTGCGGCGACGAGAAGTCCCAGTACGAGTTGAGGGGGATGCCCTGTTCGAGAGCGGCGACGAGACCGAACGGCTTGAACGCCGAGCCGGGATTGCGGCGACCCTTGGTGGCGAGGTCGTACTGCCGCTGTCCCGCCTCGATGTCGGTGCCGAAGTCCAGCCCCGATGCCATGACGAGCGTCGCTCCGGTGCGATTGTCGACCATGGCAATGGCTCCGGTGGGGAGATCGGTCCCGGGAGGGAACCACTCCTGGAGGATGCGGCGAGCTTCTTGCTGGAGGCGGTAGTCCACGGTCGTGTATATGCGGAGGCCACCGCCGCCCTCACACTCCGTGTCGTCGGCAGGACACCCGAAGAGTGCGCGTTTGCGCTGCAGGAAGGTCGCCCCGAGTCCGTAGCGGGCGTCGTTGAGCACGGTGTCGCGGGCCGCAATGAGCACCTGCGGTGCCGGGTCGAGGAACTCCTCGTGGACCACCGTTCGGATTGGCTCCGCCTTGGCAGTTTCTCCTTCGGCCGCGGTGATGTATCCCTCCTCGACCATGTTGTCGATGACCGCATCGCGTGCTCGCAGCGGGATCGTGCTGTCGTTGCGCAGGTTGTAGAGCGAAGGGTTGCGAATCGGCACGGTCAATGCCGCCGCCTCGGCGATCGTGAGTTGGTCGAGGGTCTTGCCGAAGTACTCCTGGGCGGCAGCGGTAACCCCGTAGGCGTTCTCGCCGAAGAACACCGAGTTCAAGTAGTACTCGAGGATCTGCTCCTTGGTAAAGCGCCTCTCGAGTTCGATGGCGATCGTCGCCTCGGCAACTTTGCGCTCGAGGGTTGACTCGCTTCCGACAAAGTTCTGCTTCACCACCTGCTGCGTGATCGTCGATCCACCCTGTTTCTGTCCACCACTCAGGTCCTCCACAAGAGCACGGGCGACGGCCTGGTAATCCACTCCGCTGTGCTCCATGAAGTCCTCATCCTCTGCGGAGAGCACGGCGCCGATCACGAGGTTGGGGATGTCGTCGAACACGGTCGGCTGGCTGTTGCGCTCGGTCAACTGGCCGAGCAGCACATTGTCTGCGGTGAAGACCGAAGACAAACGGGACAGGTTGGGGAGGTCGAGGCTCATCGACTCCACGTCGGGGATCCACGTCTCTCGCAGGTCCTGCAACGTGCCGTGGGCGCTGTTGGCGCTGAGGAATACGAAAAGCCCGATCCAGGTCGAGGCGATGACCACGATGGCGGCGAGGATCGCCGCCGCGGTAAAGCGACGTCCCTGCTGTTCGAGCCGTTCGGCCTCGTGGATGGAGATGTCCATGCCGCGTCCTAGATGACGTCGCGGGGTTCGGGTGGGTTCCCCTGGTTAGCATCCGCCCGACCACTCAGAGTGTACCGATGACCCC
>JBBTKD010000040.1:0-18867 GCA_038059105.1 Actinomycetota bacterium
AGAGATCTACGCGGCGTGCGATGTGATGTACGTTCCCCTCGCGCCCGGGTTGAGCTCTGACGCCATGCCATCGAAGGCCTATCAGGCGTTGGCCGCGGAGCGTCCGATCATCTCGGCGGCACCCGCTGATTCGGCCGTGACCGCGCTCGTCCGCGAATCGCACGCTGGCTTCACGGTGGACCCACTCACTGCGGAAGGGGTGGCGGCGGCAATCCGCTCGATCGATGGCAAACAACTGGCGGAGATGGGACGGCGCGGTCGTGACTTCGTTCGACAGCACTACTCACGAGCAGCCGCGTCGGCGGATTATGTGCGGATCGTGGAGGCGTTGTAGGAAAGTTGCCGGTTACCGGTCGCCGGTCGCCGGTCGCCGGTCAACGGTCAACGGTCAACGGTCAACGGTCAACGGTCAACGGTCAACGGTCAACGGTTGAGGCGCCACAACACTGCGCCGACGCCGGCGGCGAGGAGCACGACCATTCCTGTGGACATCGCCGCAGCCACCCAGGGGTCCAGGTTCCAGCCCGACACGATGCCGACTACCCCCCAACCACCGGCGACGAGCACTGCCCAGATCGGAAGCGTCGTCATCCAGTAGCGGCCCACCGGAATCCCCAGACCGGCACCGATCACGATCACCTCGATGATCGCCTCGACGACGATGAAGATCGCGATGGCCACCGCGATACCGGTTGCGGTCGCCGAGTCTCCGAGCACCGCACCTACGACGAGTGCGACGAGTGCGCTTCCGACGGCGCGCACGGTGATGACTGCGGTCCACCGTCGGAACTGGGCGCGAGCCTTGAGCAGCTGTTCAACAGCCGACTGGATCGCCTGACCGGGCGCCACTGACGCCAGCAGCATCATCGCTGGCACGGCAGCCTCCCATCTTCCGCCCCACAAGATCTCCTCGATGGGAAGCAGCGACGCGACCAATGCTGCTGCCCCCGCACCACCGGCGAGAGCCATCATTGTCCCAGCGCGCAGCACCGCCGCCCCCTGGCGCTCGCGGCGATCGGACATCCGGGCGAGCGCGGGAAACAGCACATTGCGCGCCACTCCTGAAAGGAGTTCGTTGAGCCGGAGCACCAGCTGGAATGCGAAGTAGTAGAGCCCGACCACCTCGGTCGTCACGAATAGGCCGAGCATGAGGAAATCAATCCGCCCGGTGGCGTCCATCGCCACCTCGCCAGCGAGCGGCCAGCGCGCCATCGTTGCGGCATCACGAGTCGAAACCGCGCCTGGCGCCCGAGGCTCAGTGTGGCGATGTGAGAATACCCAGAGAGCGACGACCATCACCACCGCGTTGACCTGCATGCCGACCACCAGGCTCAGAGCCCCGTAACCCGCCTCGGCGAGGATGATCGCCACCACATAGTGCGACACCGCGGCCAGTAGTAGCGCCCATGCCACGCGAGCGAATTCGAGCCGCGCCTGCAGGACCGCTGTGGCGATCGCGGTGTACGGCTTCAGCAGGAACGTTGAAGCCGTGACCAGAAGGAGCATTTGGAGGTCGGGTTCATCCAGGAGCCGCGCCGCCAGTGGGCTGATCGCTGCCAGCAGCAGGGCAGACAGCGCCGCGGCCCACATCCCGGCGCGAAACACCGGCGCGCGAATCGCCGCAATCTGGCCGGGCGAGCGTTGCGCCATCAGGGTCTTGATGCCGAAGTTGCCGACACTGCTCAACACATATGAGATGGACACCACGAGAGCGAACAGCCCGAAGTCGCGGGCAGAGAGGATGGTGGCGAGGATCACCTGAGCGACCAGGCCGATCCCGACCTGGAGTCCCAGCGATCCGCCCATCCACAGTGCGCCGCCCGTGGCCGCCCGGGTGAGCGAAGTCTGCGGCTTCATTCGGTGGGTTGTGTCGGACGGGAGGCGAGAACCCGATCGATGAAGGCGAGACCGCGGAAGGCGAGGAACACGCCCCCGGCGAGGAACACGACCAGGAGCACGGCATATCCGGGGGGAAGCGTCGCGAGGACCACCGCCATCACCCCGCAGTAGGCGCACAGGAACCACATCACGTAGACGACATGACGATGCGACAGTCCAATGCGCAGCAAGCGATGGTGGATGTGCTCACTGTCGGCGCGGAACACCGATTGCCCTCCGACGGCGCGTCGCACGAATGCGATGACACTGTCCGAGATCGGCACTGCCAGAGCAACCAATGGGAAGAGCAGCGTGATGGCCGCGGTCCCTTTTCGGTTCTCGAGCAGCGCCACCGCGGCAAGGAGCAGTCCGAGAAATCCGCTCCCGGTGTCACCCATGAAGACCTTCGCCGGCGGGAAGTTGTAGCGGAGGAATCCGAAGGTCGCCCCGACGATGATCGAGGCGACGAACATCACATAGAAATCCCCGTTGGTGCGTCCGACGAACCACAGGGTCACCGCGGCGATGAAGACGGCGCCCGAGGCGAGTCCGTCGATGCCATCGATCAGGTTGATGGCGTTGACGACGATCAGCACCCAGAGGATGGTCAGCGGAAGATCGAACACACCGGTGGCGATCGACTCGCCGAAGGGGTTGGTGATCAGCGGAATTCCGAGTCCGTAGGCGTACAACACACACGCCGCCGCCACCTCACCGGCGATCTTGCCCCAGGGATTGACCCCGCGGATGTCATCGATGAGCCCGAGGAGCAACATGATTCCCGCGGCGATGGTGATCCCAATGAACGGGCGGACATCGAGCGTGGTGCGGGCGGCCTCCGATACCAGACGCGCCCCCCAGGCCACACCGAGCACGGCAACGGCTATCGCCAAGCCGCCTGCGGTCGGGATCGGCGTGGTGTGGATCCGGCGAGGACCAGGACGATCCACAATCCCCAATCGCCGTGCCGCCGCCATCAACAAAGGAGTCAACGCAATGGTGATGACAAACGCGGCCCCGGCCGAGACAAGCGAGTAGGGAATCCGCAACCGTTACCTCCGGCCGAAAACGCGAATACCCGCGGAGCGTAATGGCAGGTCGGCCCTTCGGCCCTCCGCAATGAGCAAGGTCGGCCGCCTACGGCGGCCTCCGCAATGGGCAATAACCGATCTTGAGCTAGCCGCTCCAACCCAACGTGCTCGCGACGACGTCAGGCGGGTTATTGCCCATTGCCTCGAGTGCCGCGTTCGTCACGACCCGGTCACCCCACAGGGTCGCGCTCACGCGACCACACCGGGTTGCCCATTGCGGTCGGCGGCGCCCGAAGGGCGGCGCCGACTAAGAAACCCTCCCCCCTGACCCCCTCCCTAAGGGAGGGGGAGTGACTGTTGAGCTGGCATTGAGCGGCTCAACAGTCGTACGTCAGCTGGAACTCCCACGGGTGGGGACGGAGCCGCACCGGGTCGAGGTCGTGGGACCGCTTGTAGGTGACGTAGTCCTCGATCAGTTCCTTGGTGAAGACGCCGCCGACGAGCAGATAGTCGTGATCGGCTTCGAGCGCAGCGAGCGACGCTTCCAGTGAGCCCGGCACCGTGGGCACCTTGGCGAGCTCGTCAGGAGACATTTCGTACAGGTCCATCTCCATCGGAGCGCCCGGGTCGATCTTCTTGGCGATCCCATCGAGACCGGCGAGCAGCATCGCGGAGAACGCCAGGTACGGATTGGCCGAAGCGTCCGGGCAACGGAACTCGAGTCGCTTCAGTTCGGGACGCTGACTCGTCACCGGGATCCGGATTGCGGCGGAACGGTTGCGCTGGCTGTACACCAGGTTGACCGGCGCCTCGTACCCCGGCACCAAGCGCCGATAGGAGTTGGTGGTCGGTGCCGCCCATGCCATCAGCGACGGAGCGTGCCTGAGCAGCCCGCCGATGTAGTACCGCGCCATCTCCGACAGACCCGCGTAACCTTTGGCGTCGTAGAACAGCGGCTTGCCATTGAGCCACAGGCTCTGGTGGCAGTGCATTCCCGAGCCGTTGTCCTGGAAGATCGGCTTGGGCATGAAGGTCACCGTCTTACCGAACTCCCACGCGGTGTTCTTCACGATGTACTTGAAGAGGGTCACTCGATCGGCCGTCTGCAGCAGCGTCCCGTAGCGAATGTCGATCTCGGACTGTGCGGCCGTACCAACCTCATGGTGTTGCACCTCGACGTAGATGCCAGCATCGGCGAGACGTGAAGCCATCTCCGAGCGCAGGTCCTGGAAATGATCGGTGGGTGGAACGGGGAAGTAGCCGCCCTTGAACCCCGGCTTGTATCCGAGGTTGCCGCCCGGCTCATCGCGTCCGCTGTTCCACGCCGCTTCCTCCGAATCCACCTCGTAGAACGCCGAGTTCTGTTTCTGGTCGAAGCGGACGGAATCGAAAATGTAGAACTCGGCCTCCGGCCCCCAGAAGGAGGTGTCCGCGAGGCCCGTGCTCTTGAGATATGCCTCGGCCTTCTGGGCGATGTAGCGCGAGTCCTTCTCGTACGGCTTGCCAGTGATCGGATCACGCACCCAGCAATAGAGGATGAGGGTGCGTCGATCGCGGAAAGTGTCCTCGACAGCGGTGTTGGGATCGGGGAAGAGCAGCATGTCCGACTCCTCGATCCCCTGAAAGCCGCGGATGGATGAACCGTCGAAGCCGAAACCCTCGTCGAAACAGGCGGTGGTCACCTCCGCTACCGGAACCGTGAAGTGCTGCACCTGGCCCGGAAGGTCCGGGAATCTGAGGTCGACGAATTCATATTCGCCGTCAGCCAGCGTCTTCAGCACGTCCTTGGGCCCCGCCATCAGTGGTCTCCTGTCTCTCCTCGTGAATGTGACCCAGCGCGCACCGGCACCCGGTCCAAATCGATCGCCTGATTATGGTATCGGTTCGGATATCCGCCAGTTGACCGTCTAACGTTGGCCGAGCCCATCGATCGGCTTCGCGGCCGGTCTCGCCAGGAGAGTATTCGATGACCGATCCATTGCTGGTGGCCGCCCGCAGGGCGGTGACGGAGTCTTTCGATGAGCTGCGACGCTCAGTGGACGGGCTCCCTGGTCCGGCGCTCGATTGGCGTCCGGCCGGAACGGACACCAATTCGCTTGCCGTACTCGTCACCCACTCAATGAACAGCACGCGACTCTTGATGCGGGTCGCCGTCGGTCTTCCTCCTCCAAAACGGGACCGCGAGGCCGAGTTCCAGGCGAAGAGCGCCGACCCGGCTGCCCTGCTCGCGATGATCGACGATCTCGCCGTCGAGATCACGACCGCGCTCGACTCGGTCGAGACCGTCGACTGGAGTGCCTTGGAAGGGTGGACGCGCGCCTCCGGCGAGGTGGTCGAGTTCACCAGGGCATACGCGCTGATTCACGGTGCAGAGCACCTGAGGGGTCATGTCGACCAGGCATCACTCACCCGGCACCTGTGGGAAGGTCGCAAGTAGAACGGGTTGGTGACGGTACCTCGGCCTCCCTACGACGCCGGGGGCACGTCCTCCCAGCGCACCTCATGGAGTCGCATCGGCTCGTCGAAACCGCGCAGTGTCGTCTCGCCGCGGTCGGTGAACCGAAATCCCTTCCCGGCGACAAGTTGCCGCACCACATCGGACACATAGATCTCCCCGGCGCCGGCCTGCGCACCGATCCGCGCGGCGGCGATCACCGAGGTTCCAAAAAGGTCGTCATCCTCGGCGATCGGTTCGCCGGCGTTCATCCCGACCCTGATCCGGATCGGCTCGTCGGCGGTGGCATTGTGCTCCGCAAAGCTTCGCTGGATGGCGATAGCGCATTCCACCGCGGCTACGGCCGATCCGAACGACGCCATGAACCCGTCGCCCATGGCCTTGATCTCAACGCCCTGGTGCTTGCGCAGGCCGTCGCGCACGATGCGTTCGTGTTGTCGCAGCACCTCTCGCACCCGGCTGTCGCCGAGGCGATGAGTGAGGGTGGTCGATCCCTCGATGTCGGTGAAAAGGATCGTTTGCAGGGAGCCGCCGGTGGGTCGAGCGACACGAGGTGCCATCACCCCGTCCGACAGGAAGGCGTCGACCTCGGCGATCACTGCTTCGACGTCGCCCAAATAGGGGGCAACAGAGGTTCCCTCGAGCACCACCAGGCGCGCACCGGAGATACCGGAGGCCAAAGCACGGGCGTGGTCCATGAAAAGGTCGTGCAACTCGCGACGGTGGATCACCAGCGTCGGCACCTGAAGGTCGCCCAGCACACCGGTCACGTCGAAGGTGGCCGTAGCAGCAAGCACCGCGGTCGCCACGCTCGGCGTGGTGCATTCCTTCACGAGATGGGCGAAGCGGTGCGCCGCCTCGGGCTCTTCCCATCCGAGGAGGAGCCGGGCGACAGCCTCGGTGTAGAACTCCCAGTCCTGTTCGATGATCGGACGGGTGGCCTGGACAATCGGCCGTGCTCCGTAAGCAGCCCCGTCGGGGTATGAGCAGAACAGCACAAGGTGAGCAACGCGGTCGGGGTACCGAGCGGCAAAGGCGATCGCCGGTGGCCCCGAGTGAAGACCCGCGTAGAGGTCGAAGCGCTCGATCCCGGCCCGGTCCACGACGGCCTCGAGGTCAAGCACCTGGGCATCGAGCGAGAACGACGGGGCCTCCCGCTGTGACAGGCCGAACCCGCGCCCGTCGTAGCGGACAAGGCGACGACTGCGGCTCAGGTCGGTGTACCACCGCGCCACCTCGGGGATCGACCACTCGAGTTGGAGATGGCTCCACGGCATCGACGGCATCGCAACCAACGGCGCCCCGTCGCCCATTGTCCAGAACGCGATGTTCACTCCGTCGGCGGTCCGGGCGAACTGGATGCCGGGTTCCATGGGGGGCAACCGTACTGGACCGCTCACGCCGACTTTGCGATACGCCGGAGATGTCGAGCGGTTCCCGTGTCGCAGCCCGGCCAGACAGGTGTGGATCGATGCAACTGCCGCCGAGGGTCTCCCGACTCCCAACCGGCACCCGGCGTTGGCCGGATCCGGGACCCAATCAGGTCGGTAAGGGCAGCAACGCCTCGGGACCCCTGTCAGGAGTTCGCCGCGATTGCCTTCTCCCTCATCATCTAGAACTTCAAGCCGTCTGAGGTTCAACCGCCATCCGCTTCATCCCTATCCTGTGATGAGTTCCGTTACGGACTCAAGTTGAGGGGGATAGTGATGGAGCAGCCCACCCGACCATCGCTTGCCGGATACCTGGCGGACCTGGCCCATCTGGAGGAAGACCTTGAGGCCCTGCTCACCGAATACGCGGAGGCGGCGAGGGGAGACACGAAGGTGGCGGACCTGCTGGGACAACTCCCCGCCATGGCGGCCGAGCACCGTGAGGCTCTCACACGCCGGCTCTCGGAGCTGGGAACCTCCCATGCTCCGGCCCCCTCGTGGGTTGCCCCCCTCCCGCGTCCACCCAAGATGCCCTCCGCTCCTTGGTCCTCTGCGGGACTGAGCGCTGTCCACGGCGCCTACAGCGCCCTCAACCACGCGGCGCTCGGATACGCCATCCTCCACGCGGCCGCCCACCGTTTCTTCGACGGCATCCAGGAGGGAAGCACCGCCGATCTGGCCGAAGAGCACCTCCGACGCTACGTAGGCGTCATCCAGGAGATCACCCAGCTGGTCTCCGACGCAGTGGTGGCGGAGCTGGGAGAGGCGGGCCAGGAGTGCCAGTGTCAGTGTCCATCCTGCGGCCTCGGCGTCTGCCTGTGCGCTCCGCACGGCACGAACACGATCAACCAGGCATGGCAGGAGACCAGCCCACCTCCCCGGGGACCGGGAATCGGCGTGCGCCGACCCAGGTCGGGAAGCGCCGCTCGGACCGAGCTCCGCGAAGGCGATCGGGTCGTGGCGGCAGACGGTCAAGAGATCGGGACCGAGGCTGACCTCCGGGTCCTACAGGAGGCGATCCGGGAGCACGCGTCCGGTGAGCCGGTCGAGCTGCAGATCGTGCGGGGCGAGGGGCAGAGATCGACCGTGCCCGTCGTTCGCCCCTAGCTCGGCGGCACGGTTGCACTCGTCCATCTCTTGCCAAGATCTCGGGTTCGACGCGTCCACACCGTCTCCTCAGGAGGAGTACCCCCCTCTGTTCAGGGGTCCCCCAGAGAGCCTTGAGAGTCTGACCCCGCTGTTCACACAGGTGCTCCACTGCGCGATCAGGCGCGGCCTCGGCCGATCCGCCCCGACGACGAGACCGGAGGCCCAACATCGAGACGAACACTGGAGGTCAACTCGCCCAAGGTGCACGTTGGGTCTGCAGGCGATCTCACAATCGGGCCGCCCCGCAGGCGCACCCTTTACCACCACCGAGACCATCAGCGGGTAGGAGAGTCCCCGGGCATGTCTGGAGCCCTTCGGCACCCCACGCCTCACCGCAACCCGGTTCCCCGAGTCGAACCCGTCGCAGCGCACCTCTAACCTGCCGCGGTGACCACTGTTTCCAAGACGCCGAACGCGCGCGACGTGCTCGGCGGGGGATTTCGCATCGTCGCGCGGTTCATCAAGGCGCGTCCACTGGCGTTTGCCTCGGCGGTGACCGGAGCGGCCATGTTCGCGGCGTCGATCATCGCCTCGTCGGCCGTGATCGGGTGGATCACCGACACGGCCATCATTCCGATCCTCGACGAGGGTCAACCGGCCAGAAGCAAGGTGGTGCCGGTGACGCTCGCCGTCCTCGGCGTTGCGCTGTGGCGAGCCGCTGCGATCGTGATGCGCCGCACCTCGGCCGGGTGGCTGCAGTTCCGCAACCAGCAGGATTTGCGCCACAAGCTGATCGCGCACCAAATGGAACTCGAGCTGTCATGGTTCGGTCAGCAGTCGATCGGCAACTTGCTGTCCGTCGCCGACAATGACACCGAGCGCGCCACGAGCGTGCTGGCTCCCCTCCCGTACGCCACCGGAGTGTCTCTCCTCGTCATCGGCACGGTCGTGCTTCTGGCCCTCACCGATATCTGGCTAGGAGTGGTGGCACTCATCGGGATGGCGATCATCCTGTTGGTCGAGATCCGATCCGCAATCACGCTCTATCCGGCGTGGGAGGGTATCCAGACCCAGCTCGGCATCGTCACAGGGGTGGCGCATGAGAGCTTCGATGGCGCTCTGACGATCAAGTCGCTGGGACGCGAGGACATGGAGACCGACCGACTTAGGGCAGCATCGGAAGAACTGCGCGACCGCAACATCGACGTCGACGTGCGGTGGGAGACCTTCCGCACCCTGATCGTCGTGCTCATTCCGGCGGTGAGCCTCGTGTTGCTTGCGGTAGGTGCGATGCGCGTCGATGCCGGAGCGATCACGCCCGGCGACATCGTCACTTCTCTCTATCTGCTGTCGCTGCTCACCTTTCCCATCCAGCTGATCGCCTTCGTGCTTTTCGACCTGGCAGCCTCGATCCCGGGTTGGAATCGGGTGGAGGCGGTGCTCAACGCAGATCAGCGCGTCGTGTACGGGGCCCTCATGGCCGTGCCGGATGGGGGCGCCGCTCCGGTCGACACCGATGCTGTCGCCTTCTCCTACGACCCCAAGCAGGTCGTGCTCTCCAATGTCGTGGTCGACATCCCGGCGGGGAGGACCGTGGCCGTGGTGGGACCGACCGGGTCGGGCAAGACGACGCTCACGCTTCTCCTCGCACGACTGTGGGATCCGGGCACCGGACGCATCCACCTCGATGGGCGCGACCTGCGCGATTTCGCCCGTCACCAGCTTCCGCGCGAGATCGCCTATGTATCTCAGGCGTCGTTCCTGTTCGACGACACCGTGACCGGCAACATCACGATGGGCCTCGACGTGACACCGGAGCGTGTCATCACCGCGGCGCGCCTGGCCGGAGCCCACGATTTCATCGAGGAACTCCCCAACGGATACGGCACCCGCGTCGGTGAGCAGGGGGCCTCGCTGTCGGGCGGGCAACGCCAGCGGGTCGCGCTAGCAAGAGCCCTCGTCCGCATGCCCCGCGTCCTCATCATGGACGACGCCACCTCGGCGGTCGATCCGTCGGTGGAGGCCGAGATCCTGCGTGGACTCCGAGTCGCTGCGTTGCCGTCGACGATCGTCATCGTCGCTCATCGACCGTCTTCCATCCGGCTCGCCGACGAGGTCATCTTCGTGGACGAGGGACGGGTCGTCGCTCAGGGAGATCACGCAACCTTGCTCCGCACTCAGCCCGGTTATGCCCGGCTGGTGCAGGCATATGAGCACGAAGCGGCCGCCCGCCTGGAGGCATCGTGACCACCGACGCCAAGCAGATGTCGACGCCCGCCGCTATCCGGCGCGCCATCGTCGAGGTCCCGATCATCGCCCGACGCCTCTGGGTGGTGCTGTTGTTCAATCTCGGCGGCACCGGGGTGCAGCTCCTCATACCGATCATTGTTCAGCAGACCCTTGACAACTACATCTCCGCCAACTCGGTCGACCTCGGTGCGGTGATGAGGGCCGTTGGCATCGGTCTTGGTGCGGTGGTGGTCGGCGGGATCATGACGCGAGCCGGACTGGTTCGACTGGTTCGACAGGCTTCGACCGGTCTCTCCGACCTCCGTGTCTCGGTGTTCTCGCACTTGATGCAGCGCTCGATGCTCACAGTGCAGACCGAACGACGCGGTGCACTGGTGTCGCGGGTCACCTCGGACGTCACCACTCTTCAGGAATTCCTCAAATGGGGCGGGGTGATGTTCCTGGTGAATGGCACCCAGGTCTTCATGTCGCTCTTGGTGATGGCCCTCTATGAATGGCGACTGGCTTTGATCGTGCTCGTCGGCGTGATCGGGTACGCCTCGAGCCTGCTGTGGTTCCAGCAGGTGCTCCGTCGCCGTTACGACCGGGTGCGCGAGACGGTCGCCAACAGCCTGGCAGTGATGGGTGAAGCCATCAATGCCCTCCCCGAGGTGCGGGCCTACGGCGCAGAGGCCACCACGATGGCCCGGGTGTCCGATGCTCTTGAGCGCCGATTCCAGGCGCAGTTCAAGGCGGCACATTTCGGCAACGTGCTCTTCTCAACGGCCGAGATCTTTGCGGCTGGCCTTACCGCGGTCGTGATAGCGGTCGGGTTGATCATGGGTCCGGAGGAAGGCATCACCGTCGGGGTCCTGCTGGCATTCCTCTTCCTGGTCAACCTGCTCATCGGTCCGATCCAGACGCTGGTGGAGATTCTCGACTTCGCACAGAGTGCCGCCTCCGGACTTCGCCGCATTGTCGACACCCTCGACGCCCCGATCGAGATCCCCGAGGCTGAGGATCCGGTTGATCTCCATCCCGGCATCCTCGATGTGGAGTTCCGTGATGTGGGCTTCGCCTATCCCGGAGGCACCGAGGTCATCTCCGACACCACCGTGCGGGTACCCCCGGGTGGGAGAGTTGCGGTAGTGGGAGCGACTGGATCAGGAAAGACCACGTTCGCCAAGTTGCTTGTGCGACTCCTCGATCCCGATCGGGGAGTGGTGTTCATTGGGGGCGTCGACCTGCGCACCGTCGGCCGGGACAGCCTCCGTTCCCGCGTCGCCTTCGTGCCGCAGGAAGGTTTCCTCTTCACCGGGACCATCGCCGACAACATCCGATACGGCCGCCCGGGAGCGAGCGATGCCGAAGTCGCCGCGGCATTCCACGAACTCGACCTCGAGGACTGGCTGGCGCAAATGCCCGCGGGAATCCACACCCCTGTCGGTGAGCGCGGTTCCAGCCTGTCGGCGGGCGAGCGGCAACTGGTGGCATTGGTCAGAGCCTGGCTCTCGAATCCCGACCTCCTCGTCCTCGACGAGGCCACCTCAGCAGTCGATCCCGCCCTTGACGTATCGCTCCGCCGCGCCATCGACCGGCTGATCAGTGGCCGCACATCGGTGACCATTGCCCACCGCCTCGCTACCGCAGAGGCGGCCGACGAAGTCCTCGTCTTCGACCGTGGTCGTCTCATCGAACACGGCCGCCACCGTGACCTGCTCGCCGCTGGCGGCACATACGCCAGCCTCTACGCCGACTGGACGACGGGAACGATGGTCTAGAACCAGGTACCAGGCTCCAGGCACCAGGCTCCAGAAGTAGGCATCAGGCTCCAGAAGTAGGCATCAGGCATCAGGCATCAGGCACCAGCCGGAACAGCACGAGTCCGCCATCTCGGCCGCCCAGATCGGCCGCCCTTCCAAGACCGTCAGGTACGCCACCCGGATTCGATGAACGAGTCCTGTCCGAGGTGCTGCGGGTCACGGGCGTTGCGCTACCCAGATTCCGTGAGCGAGACCTCCGCGCGGCACGGTCGGGCCGCGGCGCATCATGCCCAAGCGCTCGGCGACGTGGATCGAGGGCAGGTTCACTGGCACGATGGTGGCGATCACTTCGTCGAGTCCCATGGACCAGGCCAGAGGAAGGAGCGGGGTCGCTCCTTCCGTGGCGAAGCCTTTACCCCAATGACGACGGGCAAGATGCCATCCGGTCTCGACGCCGCCGGGAGGGTTCGGCGCCGTTTGGAGCGCTACGTCGCCTACAACGTTTCCTGTGGCGCGTTCCACCAGCCATGCCCATCCCAGGCCCGGGGGCATCGCCTCGATTTGAGACACGAGGTTTGCCAAGCCTCTGGCGCTGTCGTCGCGAGTCGGAGAGTGGCCCCACCAGATGACTTCGGGATCGCCCCACACGTCGTGGTAGGCGGCGACGTCACCATGATCGAACGGCACGAGATCGAGCCGTGCGGTGGCAATCAGGGGGAGCGGCACCGGGGCACGATACCGACGCGGGTATCGTCGCGATGTGACCACACCCGACGACACGCCCTCTCTCAGCAGCGAGGAGATGATTCGTCGCGCCCGTGAGAATCTCGCCACGCCGCTGGAGGAGCTGCTCCCCCCGAGTGTGCCCGCTGATCACACTGCGCCAATACAGAAAACCGCTCCGCCGCAGAAGCCTGCTCGCCGACTAACGCGTATCGCAACACCAACATCGCCGCGACCTGGTCAAGCGAACTCGGTGCGAGTCCTAATCGCGATCATGGTGGTGATCGCCCTCATTGGTGTCGGTGTGGCCATCCTCGTGACATCGGTCGCGACCGCACCCTGACCTTTCGACAGACAACCCAGCAGGAGCTCCCGTAATGGATTCAGACCCGGGTCGACGCAAGGCGGTCAACCATTTCGACGTCGATGACGAGTGGGTCTCGGCTCTTCCCTTCGACCAGATTCCCCGTGGACTCATTCACCTTCCGCTGGAGTGCGTGGTGTACGTGCCGTCGACACAGGGAGATCGGGTGATCAGTGCCGATGATTTTGCGGAGCGACGCAATGAGACCGCCACGCTGCTGGTCTCATTGTTTGGCGGCTGCCGGGAAGCGTTGGCCACGGGTCGCTACCGCAGCAAGGGCGGAGAGATCGTGGCCGAGGAAGTCGCGGTGCTGACGGGCTTCGGCGAGGCCGACGACTTCGGACGCAAGCGCCACGAGTTCCTCGAATGGCTCATCAGCAAGCGCGTCGAGTGGGGCCAAGAAGCGCTCGGCTTCGAATTCGAAGGCGACCTCTGGTACATCTAAAGAGGTCGGCCCCTTCGGAGCCTCCGCAATTGGCAATTGGCGAGTAGGAATCCGCGAATCGGAGCGTGCACTGATCGACCACGATCGAAACGCTTTCCGGCTGGAGCCTGGTGCCTGGAGCCTGGTGCCTGACTCAGGCATCCCAGACATGGATCGACATTCCGGTCCAGACCCGCGAGTCGGGGGCACCGCGGGCCGTCGACGGCCGCAGGAAGTCCATGTCCCACACCGTGAGGCGGATGCAGCCGTGTGATGCGGGGTAATTGGGCACCTGTCGGTATCCATGAAGCCCGTAGTTGGTTTCGCGGTATTGGCCGTAGTAGAAGATCGCTTTGTAAATCGACCACGCACCGGGCAGGGGTGACCAGCCGCGGCCATATCCATGCTCGGTGTAGAAGACGCTTCCCTGCGACAGGTTCTCGGTGCGAGGAGTGACGCTTCGAGTGCAGCCCGTCGTTCCCGTGCAACCGCGTTCGCCACCACCCTTGCCGGTGCTCACCGGAATGATCGCCACGACCTGGTCTTCGTCGATGAGGTAGAGCACCTGATGGCCGATGTCCACCTCGACGCGATCGGGCTGATCGAGGCGGACTTTCGGCGGCTTCGGATCGAACGCCTCGAGCATGTCCCAATCCTCGGGTGTCCAGTCGCCAGGAGGAGGAGCGGCGAGCCACTCCCGGACGGCTGTCGTCGGATCGGAATGGGCGGGTCCGACGATCTTGTGGAACGTGAACACCGCGTACTCGGTCGCGGCGTCGAACACCCCGGTGATCGATTCGCGGTAGAGCTTCTTCTCGCGGAGCAAGATCTGGAGGTTGGCCACCGCCTCCGACTCGTCACCGGGGCACAGAGCTGGGTGCACGCTGGGTGCCACCCGGGTTTGAGTGTGTGCGGCGACTGTCTCGTGTGGACACGGCGAAACGCGTTGGGCGTAGTCCACGGGAAGCGTCACCCCACCGAGTGTCGTTCCCGACTCGAGGCCGTTGACGTAGCCAAGACGCGGATCGGGTTGCCTTCGGGGAAACAGATCATCGGACTGAGGAGGCAGTGCAGTAGCCGCGGGTGCCAACACGCCAAACAGCAGGAGCGTCACCGACAGGATGGAAACGAGGCGCCTGTGGCGGAGCGGAGCTTTGTTGAGCTGCAGCATGGTGACTCGGTCAGACAAGGGTGCCGCCGAAACCCCACGATAGACGACCGGCCAGCCGGACCCCCGAGTCCTGGGAAAGGGAGCGGGATCCAAACGGCTACCCGAATTCGATCCCCTGGGCGAGAGGGAGGTCCGGGCTCCAGTTGATGGTGTTGGTCTGGCGGCGCATGTACGCCTTCCAGGAATCCGAACCCGCTTCCCGACCACCACCCGTCTCCTTCTCGCCGCCGAACGCTCCACCTATTTCGGCACCGGAGGTCCCGATATTGACATTGGCGATCCCGCAGTCGGAGCCCTCATGGGACAAGAAGAGTTCGGAAGCCCGCAGGCTGTTGGTGAATACCGCCGATGACAATCCCTGCCTCACACCGTTCTGCACCGCGATCGCATCGTGGATCCCATTTGCTTCGATCACGTAGAGGATCGGCGCAAACGTCTCTTCCTGAACGATCGGGGCATCGCGGCCGATCTCGATGATCGTCGGTTCGACGAAGTGACCGGCAAGACCCTTCACCGTGGCCCGCTTGCCACCGGCGAGAACAATGCCTCCCTGTTCGACGGCGATGTCGATGGCAGCAAGCATCGTGTCGACCGCTCCGGCGTTGACCAGCGGGCCCATCAGCGTCTTCGGATCCAGCGGATCGCCGATCCGCACCTGCTGATAGGCATCGACCAGACGCTTGAGGACGTCACCCTTGATGCCGGGTTCGATGATCATCCGCCGGATCGAGGTGCAGCGCTGACCCGCGGTGCCCACCGCGCCGAAGAGGACGGCACGGGCGACGAGATCGGGGTCAGCATCGTCAAGCACCGTGACGGCGTTGTTGCCGCCAAGTTCGAGCAGCGACCGGCCGAGGCGCTTGGCGACCGCAAGACCGACCTTCTCTCCCATGTTGCACGACCCGGTGGCCGAGATCAGCGGCACCCTGCGATCGTTGATCAACCGGTCACCGACCTCGGAACCCTTGCCGACGATGAGGTTGAAGACGCCCTCGAATCCGGAGCCGCTCATGACTTCTCCGGCGATCCGTGACACCGCGACCGCAGAAAGGGGTGTCTGTGACGACGGCTTCCACACGATCGTGTCCCCGCACACTGCGGCGAGGAACGAGTTCCACGCCCACACGGCGACGGGGAAGTTGAAGGCCGAGATCACCCCGACCACACCGAGCGGATGCCATTGCTCGTACATCCGATGACGGGGACGTTCCGAGGTCATCGTGAGTCCGTACAACTGACGGGAGAGCCCAACCGCGAAGTCGGCGATGTCGATCATCTCCTGGACTTCGCCTTCACCCTCGGCGGCGATCTTCCCCATCTCGAGGGACACGAGGGCACCGAGCGCTGTCTTGTGGTCGCGCAGCGCGTTGCCGATCTGCCGGACGTATTCGCCACGCTTGGGTGCGGGAATCATCCGCCACCGAAGAAAGGTCTCCTCGGCAGATGCAATCACGCGCTCGTAGTCGGCAGCGGACGCCTGCTTGATACGGGAAATCGTGGTCGCGGTCGTCGGATTCTCGACTTCGAGTTCGGTGCCGGTCGTCTTGAGCCACTCCCCGGCAAACGCCCCCGATTCGAGGTCCTGCATACCGAGAGCGGTGAAGATCTGCTTCTTGTCCATCATCGTGCTGCGATCACTTCGATCTCGACCTTGAACCCGACGGGGAGCGCCGCGACCTGGAAGGTCGAACGAGCGGGCGGCGCCCCTGTGAAGTACTTGGCGTATACCTCATTGACGGCAGCGAAGTCTGCGATGTCGAGGAGGAAGATCGTCGTCTTCACAATGTCGTCGTACGTGAGACCGGCATCGCCCAGGATCAGCCCGATGTTGGTCATGACCCGCTCCGCCTCGGCTGCTGTATCGCCAGCGATGTGGTCGTGGGTGACCGGATCGAACGCCACCTGGCCGGAGACGAACACGAACCCGTTCGCCTCGGTCGCCACGGAGTAGGGACCGACGGGCTTGGGACCATTGGTGATCTGCGGGACGGACTTGGGCATGTCTGCTCCGTGGGGTGGTCGGGAAACCGCAGGCTACTCCCCGAAAGGACCATCGGGCTCAGGCATGCGAGGCGGGACGCTATGAGAAGGAGTTGCCGCAGCCGCAGCTGCGAGTGACGTTCGGGTTGTTGATGTGGAACCCGGCGCCCTGCAAGGTGTCGCGGTAGTCGACCTCGGCACCCTTCACCATCTCAATGCTCTTGCCATCCACGACGAGGCGCACCCCGTCGAATTCATTGACGACGTCGCCCTCGCCGATGGTGGTGTCCAACTCGAGCTGGTAGCTGAATCCGGAGCACCCGCCGGGGCGAACCCCGAGACGCAGGGCGAGGGCGGTGTCACCACCCTCCTTGGCGATCAACTCAGCCACCTTGGCGGCGGCAGCAGAAGACAGCGTCACCTTGGGCTGCGCACCACGAGGGGTGATTGAAATTGCCTGCACATAGGAAAGATATCAGATATCAGATATCAGATATCAGAAAGAGAATCTGGAATCTGAGATCGTTTTGCGTTGACTCGCTTCTGAACCGTTCTCTTCAAGGAAGCCAGCATCCGCTTCACCTCGTCGACTTGGTTGTTCGCCAGACTGAAGAGTTCGGGCGCACCGAATCCAAGCCTTTGGGAGATGTCCAACTGTGCCTGGAGCTCGCCCGCTGAACCCATGGCAATGTCCAGGAAGCGGCGGAACTCAGGGTCGGAACCGCGTGCTGCACCTTCTGCGATGTTGGACACGACGGATATCGCCGCTCTTCTCATCTGAGCCGTGAGACCGAACATCTCGGCCCGCGGAAACTCTCCAGTGAGCCGATACACCGACTCCGCGACATCTGAGGCTCGCTGCCACACCGTGAGATTCCGATGGCTCCTCACGCACGCACCCTCTGCGAAGACGCCGACGGAGTCAATCCCTTTGGCGTGGCCCAGAGAAGGATTGCCGATCTCGGATGTCAGATGTCAGGTCCCAGATTCTCTTCCTGAGATCTGACATCTGATATCTGACATCTGGTTTCGGCCTACCTTTATCCCGTGATCACAACGGCAACTCGCGCAGATGTTGAGGCGGCGCTGCGCGGCGTCGTCGACCCGGAGCTCGGCTCTGACGTCGTGGAGCTCGGGATGATTCAGGGCATCGAGATTTCCGACGGCGTGGCCACGATCAACATTGCTCTGACGATTGCGGCGTGCCCGATGCGCGATCAGATCGAGTCCGACGTGAAGCGAAAGGTGACCGCCCTCCCCGGGATCAACTCGACCGTGGTCAATGTCGCGGCGATGACATCCAACCAGCGCGCCGATCTCATGGCCAAGGTCCGGCAACGGGCGCGAGAGGGCGCGGTCGCCACGATGGTCAACCCGACGACCAGGGTCATCGCCGTCGGTTCAGGTAAAGGAGGCGTGGGCAAGTCGTCGCTCAGCGTCAATCTCGCCGTTGCTCTTAGGGTTGCCGGTTTCCGCGTGGGGCTCCTCGATGCCGATATCTGGGGATTCTCTGTGCCCCGGATGCTCGGGATTACGGGCCGCCTTGAGGCGAACTCAGATCGCAAGATCGTGCCGATTGAAGCCCACGGGATTCAGGTCGTTTCGACCGGACTGCTCGTGGAGACCGAGGAGACCGCACTGATGTGGCGGGGCTTGATGCTCGGTAAGGCGCTCGAGCAGTTCCTCCACGACGTGGCCTGGGATCCTGACCTCGACTACCTCATCCTCGACATGCCACCCGGCACCGGGGACATTCAGATGGCGCTCGCCCGTTTGCTGCCGCAGGCGGAGATGGTCGTCGTGACGACACCGCAGAAGGCGGCGCAGAAGGTGGCAGCTCGCGTTGCCGACATGGCTCGTCGTTCATACATGCCGGTGGTGGGTGTGATCGAGAACATGTCTGGGTTCACCACCGCCGAAGGCGTCCGTTACGACCTCTTCGGCACCGGAGGTGGCGAAGCACTCGCCAACGATCTTGGGGTTCCGCTGCTCGCCCGCGTGCCGCTCGACCCCCTGGTGGTCGAAGGCGGCGATGAGGGTGCTCCGGTAGTGACCGCCCAGCCCGGCTCCGCGTCGGCCCTTGCGATCATCGCGGCAGCCAAACGACTGGTTGAACTAGTGCCTCCCGCCGACGAAGAAACCTGCACAGCCCGAATCGCAGTGCTGATGGAGCAACTAGAACGAGGTGCCAGTTGAGGACGATGCCAGCTGTCAGATTTCAGGTTCCGGATTCTCTTCCTGAGATCTGACATCTGATATCTGATATCTCTCCTACCTACAGAGCGCCACCATCAACTGGTACGGATTGACGAGGGGGCCGCCGCCTGGCT
>JBBTKD010000041.1:0-19308 GCA_038059105.1 Actinomycetota bacterium
GGATGCGCGCTGCCATGGCTGCCGCCGAAGTGGGTGACGAGCAACTTGGGGAGGACCCCACCACTCGACGTCTCGAGGAACGCGTCGCCACCTTGCTCGGCAAAGAGGCCGCGTTGTTTCTTCCGACTGGGTCGATGTGCAACAAGGTGGCGGTGGCCGCCTTCACCCGCCCTGGCGATGCTCTGGTGTGTGACCACCGCGCCCACGTGCTGCGTGCCGAGGGTGGTGGGGCTGCCGCCCTCTCCGGCATCGTGTTCGAACCGATCGTGACCGACAAGGGGCACTTCACCCCCGAACAGCTCAAGCCGGTGCTCAGCCGGGGAAACCTCTACGTGTCGCGCACTTCACTCGTGTCATTGGAACAGACCCACAACTACGCGGGAGGCACGGTGTGGCCGCTCGATCGATACCGCGCAGTTGCCGCTCTCGCCCGCGAGCACGGCGCTTCCACTTTCACGGACGGTGCCCGGGTCTTCAACGCGGCTGCAGCCTCGAACACCCAGGCGATCGATTGGGCGGCCCCGGTGGATGCGATCTGGATCGACTTCTCCAAGGGACTGGGAGGTCCCGGCGGAGCCGCCATCGCCGGATCGGCAGATTTTGTCGCCACCGCCAATCGTTTCAAGTACCTGTTCGGCGGGGCCATGCGCCAGTCCGGCATCCTCGCCGCCGCGGCGGAATACGGCCTCGATCACAACATCGAGCGAATGGGCGAAGACAACGAGAACGCCGCCCGTCTCGGCGCCGGGCTGGAAGGACTCGGTCTCAAGATCACGCAACCGGAGAGCAACATGGTGTTTGTCGATCCTCCTCAAGGCACTGGCGGCGGCGACTCCCGTGATCCAGGGGGTGGAGGCCCCACCCTGGCGCTCATCACCGCATTGGCGAAAGAGGGCGTGCGCGCCTCGGCCATCGCCGGGAGATTGCGCATGGTCACGCACCTCGGAGTGAGCCGGAAGGACATCGACTCGGCGATCACCGCGTTCGGAAAAGTCCTGCGAGGCTGAAGCGCTAGCCCTCTGCGGGCGGAGCGAGTTCCGGAGTCGTGCCGAAGCAGTCGGTCTGCGCCGCCGCCAGCTCCTGTCCTCCGAAGGACACTCTTTCGAACAGCGCCACCGCGGCGATCTCCTGTGCATCGAGGGTGGTCCCGAAACTGGGCATCACCGCACCGGAGCCGCCAACCGGTTTGTTGTTGGCGCCGTAGGTGGCGTCAGGCCAATTGCTCGTGCCGAGTGTCACCCATTCGATGTGGGTGGCGCAGGATCCTTCGGGGAAGGTGGTGAGGAGGACACCGCCGGTAAAGGCGGGGAAGCTGCCGACACCCGCTCCACCGGGACCGTGGCAGGCGATGCACCCGGCGCTGGTGTAGGTCTCCTCGCCGAGAGCGAAGAAGTCGACCTCGGTATCGCCGTACGCGGAGCCGTCGCAGTTGACCATCTCGCCGCTCACCGGGTCGACGGCAAGTCGACCAGCGTCGCCGCACGAGGGCCCGTTGGGAAGGAACGCGACGTAGGCGAGCGCGAACACCGGCACGATGACAAAGAGACTGGCAAGCCAACGCGGAATGGCCCCGACCGGCACCACCTCGGGTGCCGCGACAGGTGTGACGTGCGCCGTTGCCGGTGCTGGTGCGGCGGCAACTTCTTCGCCCGTCTCCTCGACATCGAGAGCGGCTTTAGCTGCGGGTGCGGCGGCGGACGCAGCGGTGGGTGCCGCCGGTGCACTTTCGGCGGCGACGGCTGCGGATTCGCTTGCCGCTGGCACCGCGACACCGGCCCACTCGGCGAGCACTGCTTCCACGGTCGTCCCTTGCGCCTTGGCGCGCGCCGCAGCCGAACGCTTCACCATGGTCTCGGACTGACCGGTGGCTTTGGCTGCTGCTGCGACAAGTTCGTCCATGCTCACTCCAGTCCCGACACGTACACCGACAGCGCCGTCAGTTCTTCGTCGCTGAGGTAACGGAACGACGGCATCACCGACCACTCCTCATCGGCGCGCGGATCGGACAGGTGGGTGCGCACCCACGCCGCACTTCCGGTATCTGCGCGACTTCCCTGATGGGTGAGGTCGGGACCGATCCGTCGTGATCCGGCGAGTCCGACCGGGTCGTACACGTAGTCGCCAGGTTGTGACACCGGACCGAGGCCGATGTCGGTGATCACCTGGCGCACCTGCTGCGTGTGGCAGTACCAGCAGCCCTCGCGGATGTAGACCTCGCGACCGAGTTGAGCCGCAGGGTTGGCGGCGAAGTTGCGCGTCGACTCGGCGAGCACCGAAGCCTCGGCGTGCGAGTCGATGGCAGGGAAAGCGAACGTGCCGAGTCCGGCGAAGACGAAGACCGCCACCGCGCCGCGCAGTAGTGTCTTGAGCGGTTGCGTGGTGTACCCGAACGTCGAGTTCTCGATCTCGGTCGCCGAGCCGAGACTCAGCGAAAGCAACCGCAGCACGAACACCGCGGCGCCAGCGAGCACGAGAGTGAGACCTACGAGATACGCCATGTCGAGGCCCCGCAGCGGGGCGAAGGAGAACTCGAACCCGTCGCTGGTGTTGTCGTATGCGCCCGACTGCACGCCGGCCAACCACGACAGTCCCTCCTGGAGTCCGCCGATCAGCCGCGTGGCGACGGCGACGCCGACACCAGAGGTGACCGGCCACACCACGAGGCGACCCGACCAACGCCCCCACGACCGACCGCGAGCCGCCGGGGCGACATGGGCAATCCCCGCGAACGCGAACAGGGTGAAGGCACCGAGCAACGCCGCAGTCTCCACACCGCTTTCCCACGGAGTGAATTGGACGACCGACGACACCGAACGCAGGCTGGCGACGAACGCGGCGGTGACCGTCACCGCGAGAAACCCGAGGCCAGCGACCGCCATCTGCAGCGGAGGCGAGTCCTTCACCGCGGACCAGCGACCCTGGAGTGCTCCGGCGAAGTCGGCCGCGATCGCCAGTACCGCGACGACGAGTCCGGCACCGAACACGACGGGGACCGTTTCGATCCAATCCTGCGTCGGGCCGTACTGAACGAGACGACCAGCGGTCCATGCCCAGGTCAGCGTCAGCGACCAGAAGCCGATGCGACCGAGGCGCTCGTTGAAGGTCGCATCGGGCAGAACCCGACCGGCGACGAAATAGGCCACGCCGACTCCGGCGGACGCCGCCCACAGTCCAAACAGTGCGGTTCCCGTGAAAGTCGACTGGATCTCGGCCGGCAACCCGTCGAGTCCAGGTACGGCGCCGGCGACATGAGCGAGGAGCAACCAGACCGATCCCGCGATGAGGTACCAGGCCGGAAGCGGGATTCGCTCATGCTGGCCGCGTCGAGCGGTGAGTACCAGCAAACCGGCAGCACCTACATATCCCGCAGCCAGCGCAGCATCGAACAACAAGGGGAACTCAAGCCAGCGCCCGCCTGCGTTCTCACCGAAAAGCACCATCGCCACACCACCGGCGGCACCGCCCGCCACCAGCAGGATGACGCCGAGGGCGATGAGGGGAAATGCGAGCGATGCGCCCACCAGTCGCGGCACCGCATGGAAAGCCAATCCGAGGAAGGCAACAGTGAGCCAGCCGAACAAGAGGGCGTTGGCTCCTGCAGGGAACACCCTGCCGTAACTGAGCATGCCGTTGCCGTCGAGGAGTTCCGGCCACACAAATCGCGCCGCAGCGAGGATGAACAGCCCGAGCCCTGCGACGAGGAAGAGCCCCGAAATCGCGAAGGCGAGTCGTACAGCCGTCCCGGAGAGCGCCGACGCGCCGCGGCGTCCGATGCTCTTGTCTGCCTCCGAAGCCACTCCCCGATCCCCTTCGTCTGCGAATCGGTGCGGAAGGTTAGAGGGTCGCCAACCCAGGCGTGTCGCGCGGAGGACACCGGATGCCGGATGCCGGATGCCGGACACCGGACAGAGTCGCGCCGACGCGAACGGGTAACCGGTAACCGGCAACTCTTCTTCCGGGTAACGGGCAACGGGCAATGGAACCAAAGAAGAACGAAGAAGCAAGCGAGCCGTGGTCTTCGGTCTTCCGCGTAGTATGACCCCCGCTCGCGGAGGAGAACCCCACTGTGACGGACCAGAAGCGGAGGCGAATCGGCGTACTCGGCGTCGCCGCGGGCTTCGTCCTGCTCGTGGTCGGGGTGATGATCTCCCACTTCACGAACCTTCCGACGCACGACTCGGTGGGACAAGAGATCTACTCGTGGGTTCCCCGCTGTGTGTTCTTCGAGACCAACCCTCAGACGTGCTGGGTGCTGCCTCTTACCGGCGGAGCGATCGCGATCCTGGGTTCACAGATCGCGATGGCGGGCATCGTGTTCGGATGGATCTACGGACGGAAACTCACCTGGGCGCTCGCCACCATCGGTGCCTTCCTGTTCACCCTCGAAATGATCATTCTCCTCGGCATCGTCCCCAACCAGTGGCTCAACCTGGCACAGGGCACGCTCGACTGGTCACAGCGGAAGATCTTCTTCACGATCCCGAAGTGGCTCGTCCTCAACAACACCGTTCAGCTTTCGTATGGGACGCTCAAGGACATCATCGTCGCTGGCTATTCCACGACCGTGCTGGCCGCGGTCGCCGTCGGCGCATACAAATGGCAGGAGCGGCAAAAGAAGGCGGGAAGGCCGGCTCCGACCACTACCTCCCTCTATGGACGCACCGTCGTGAAGGGCGGTAGGTAATGGCCGAAGTCTGGTTCGAGACGCCGCCGTTCCGCGAGGACTATCAGTTGGCGCTGGTCGATGGCGCCTACCTCGCCGCAGCGGTCAAGCCGAAGCAGTACCTCCACATCGACCAGTCAGAGTGCATCCTCTGTGAAGGATGCGTGGACATCTGTCCGTGGAAGTGCATCCACTACCTCTCGATGGATGCGATCGCCGAGGCGAGCAACGTCGATGACCCGCGCGACGACGCAGCCAATCTCGGATTCTTCGTGGTCGACGAGGACGAGTGCACGCGCTGTGCCTTGTGCGTGGACCGCTGCCCCACCGGTGTCATCTCCCTCGGCAAGTTCGACGGGTCGCTCGCTGCAAAGGCACAGGGACGCGGTGTGGAAGCGCCTTGGGAGATCGACAGCGGCCAGCGCGACCACAAGAACGGGTATGCATACGGGATGCGCTTCTGAGTGTTGGTTGGTGTATCGAATCGCGTTCGAAGCCACGCGGTTAGGTGACGGCCCGGCGTGGGGCAGGGGCCCCACGCTCGGGAGAAAGGGCAGGGTTGGGGTCCCGCCCGGGTCTGCAAAGATTTGACCGGGTGACAGGCCGAAGCGGAGACTGAGGATTCACGGAGGGAACGTGGCGACGAACGGAAACGGGAACGGGCGGACGAAGCTCGGCGAGCGTCTCGCCGGGGTCGGTGGCCGTATCCGCGGCTCTGAAGCCTGGGAGTCGATCTTCCGGCCGGGTTCGCCGTTCCGTAAAGGCTACGGAGACAGCCCGCGCAACCGCTCCTACGTGATCATGAACAACGTGCTCTATCACCTGCACCCGGTGAAGGTGAAGCGCCACGGGGTCCGCCTTTCCTACACGCTGTGCCTCGGCGGCCTCTCGTTCTTCCTCTTCATCCTGCTCACGATCACCGGGATCTTCCTGATGTTCTATTACACGCCGTCCGCCGAACAGGCGTACCCCGACATCGCGTCGCTCTCCACCGATGTCGCGTTCGGCCAGTTGGTTCGCAACCTGCACCGGTGGGGCGCCCACCTCATGGTGATCACCGTGTTCCTGCACATGACCCGGGTGTTCTATCACGGTGCGTACAAGCCTCCCCGCGAGTTCAACTGGGTCGTCGGGGTGGTGCTTCTCTTCCTCACCCTGCTGCTTTCTTTCACCGGATACCTCCTTCCCTGGGACCAGTTGGCTCTCTGGGCGGTGACCGTGGGAACCAACATGGGTGGCTACACCCCGGTGTTCGGCGATCAGGTTTCGTTCGTCCTGCTCGGTGGTCTCCAGGTGGGAGCTCCGACTCTTCTTCGCTTCTACGTCCTTCACGTCCTCGCGCTGCCATTCCTCATCGTCATCTTCATGGCGGTGCACTTCTGGCGGGTGCGCAAGGACGGCGGCATCTCGGGACCGCTGTAGGTCATGGCAAGCGTTCCCGAACACCTGCTCCGTCGCTCGGCTGAAGCCAAGGCCAAGGCGCTTGGCGTGCCGTTCGAGCAGGTCTGGGCCGAGATGACCGGAGGCGCTGCAGCAGCGCCTACCACCGGTGTTGCGCCTACGGCAACGACAACAGCTCCCGCTCCGACGGCGGCACCCGCCGCACCGGCGATCCCCGAAGGAGTGCGCACCCAGCGATTGCTCACGGTCGTCAAGGCGAAGGCGATCCAGCAGGTCAAGCGTGAGCCGACCGACAAGGTAAACGTGTGGCCGCACCTGCTTGCGATCGAGTTCGTGGCGCTGCTCGTCGTGACTGCCCTGTTGATCGTGTTCTCGATCTTCCAGGATGCCCCGCTTCTCGAACTGGCCAACCCCAATGCCCAGCCCAACCCATCGAAGGCGCCGTGGTACTTCCTCGGATTGCAGGAGTTGCTCTCGTACTTCGATCCGCAAGTTGCCGGTGTGCTCATTCCCGGTCTCGGCCTCGCCGGGATCGCACTCATCCCCTACATCGACCGCAACCCGTCCACTCGTCCGTCGGACCGCAAGTTCGCCATCATGGTGTTCACGTTCTTCGTGGTGTCGGCGGCGATTCTCACCATCATCGGATCGTTCTACCGGGGGAAGGGCTTCAACTTCACCTTCCCGTGGCGAGACGGGATCTTCTTCGACCTATGAGCACCGGACAGATCGCCATCATCGCCTTCGCCGCGGTTGGGTTCATCGGAGCCCTGGCGGTGGCAAGCGTCGCCCTCCGCCGCGGCACGGACTCCGGGCCGATCACGGGTTCGTTGGACCGCGAGGCACTGCGGCGCGACACCAAACGCCGTCGCGCCGTCGAACAGGCGAACGCACTCGTCGTCCCGGTCGTCCACGACGACGGTCCGCCACCGGTCGATCCCCTCAGCCTGCGCAAGGATGTGGGACGCGAGGAGTTCGGCGTCACGCGTCGACAGTTCTTCAATCGCGGCGTTGCTGGCATCTTCGGTTTGTTTCTCGCACAGATGGGCATCTTCTCGCTCGGGTTCATGTGGCCCCGGCTCAAGGCGGGAGGGTTCGGCTCGAAAGTCGCCGCAGGCAAGGCCGAAGAGCTGGCCGTCCAGGTGTTCCTCCCTGACGGCAGGGTGAGTCCGCTCTTCATCCCGGCAGCGCAGGCGTACCTCGTCCCCTTCCAGGGCGAGTTGGCTGGCAGCAGCTTCGAGGGTCTTCCCGTCGTCGCAGGCGGACTCATGGCGCTGTGGCAACGCTGTGTCCACCTCGGCTGTCGGGTTCCGCAGTGCGACGGCTCGCAGGGATTCGAATGCCCGTGCCACTCTTCGAAGTACAACTACCACGGTGAGTACGAGGGGGGCCCGGCACCGAGGAACCTCGACCGCTTCGTGGTCACCCTCGACGACTCCGGTCAGCTGATCATCGACACCGGCCAGGTGATCCAGACATCACGCGCCTCGCAGAAGACCGCCACCTACCCACAGGGCCCGTCGTGCATCTGAGAGTTAGGGTCGCTCGCTGATGGGTATCGGCGCCGCAACGCTTGCCCTCGTCGCCCTCGCCGTCATCGGCTGGTTGACGTTCCTCGTACGCAACACGCGCGTGCGCCATCGTCGCGACGCCGTACCGCCGAACCTCACGCCGTACCTCACCGATGACGATCTGGAGACCCGGCGCCTCGACCGGATCCTTCTCGCCGCACTGGTCGCCGTCGCCGTCACCGCCATCGTGCTGCCGATCTACTACCTCAACGAAACGCGGCGCCAGGAAGGTGCCGCGCACCGTTTCGAAGACATCGCCATCGAGCGGGGACACGAGTGGTTCCTCGAGTACCAATGCGGCAACTGCCACGGCGCCGACGCTGGCGGTGGTGCGGCCCCTTACGTTGAGGCTCGCTCCGGTATCAGCACCACGTGGGCTGCTCCGTCGCTGAATGACGTTCTCTTCCGCTACACCGAGGACGAGGTTCGCTACTGGCTCGTCTATGGACGGCCGGGGACCCCGATGCCCGCCTGGGGAGCCGAGGGTGGTGGACCGCTCAACTCTCAGCAGATCGACGAGTTGCTCGCCTATCTCGACAGCATTCAGATCTCACAGAGCGCGGTGGTCGTCGCCATCGATGGCAGGGTCGATCGCGACGTCGCCCGCCTCGGCGGGGCCGACGAGCAGGTCGCCGCGGTGGTGGCCGCCCAGGAGGCCGCAATCGCAGCCCTGGAGGCGGTGCCGGCGCAGTACGACGTCGTACGCAACATGCCCGAGCGACTTGCGAGCATCCTCACCGATGCTGCCATGTGCACGGCCCGCTCGGCCGCGATCCTCACCAAGGCATGTTCGGGCAACGCGACGGACACCGACCGTGACGGGCTCTCCGACGGGGCTGAGATCGCACTCACCACGCTCGCGGCAGAGGTTGTCGCCGGTGCGCCGGTCTCGGACGCCCGCACCGCGATCGAGAGAGTCCAGTTTGATGCTGGGAACGCATTCACCACGTCCGTGGGACCGCGGCCGATTCCCGATCTCGAGAACGCCCAGCTGCTCGTCACCGACCTGGGCACGATCGAGCGCGACCTGCGGATCGCCTCCGAGAACCTCGACAAGCTCTTACCAGCCGCGCTGAACGGCCTCGCCGCGGTCGTCGCCGCCCAGGAGCAGCGCTTGTACGCAATCGACATCGTGGCGCTCGCCGCAGAAGAGTTCGACGGAAACATCACCGATGCACAGCGAGCGGTCGGTCTGTACAACGCCTACTGCGCTCGGTGCCACACCGCCGGATACTCGGCCGGAATCGCATTCACCCAAGAGGCTGGGTCGGGAGCAATGGGACCGTCTCTCCGCGAAGGTCGCGCGATCGTCCAGTTCCCCGACATCGAGGATCACTACGACTTCGTCGTGAAGGGTTCGAGCAACGGTGCGGCCTACGGAGTCAACGGTGTGGGTCGCGGCTGGATGCCCGGTTTCGGTGCGGTGCTCAGCGCCGATGACATCATGTTGATCGTCCGCTTCGAGAGGACACTGCGATGATCCGCCGGATTCACCGCGACGAGAGCGGGCTGTCCCGTCTCGAGTGGCTCGGCGTTGCACTCTCCGTACTCGTCCTGCTCTCGATGCTGCCGCAATTCCGTGCAGCGCTCGATGTGGCGTATGAGCACCTGGTGGGGAAGAACAACGTCGCCGCCGACGGAACGCCGGCACCGGGAGTCCTCATTCGCGGGATCATCGTCGCCGTGGGTTCGCTCCTCGTCTTCTGGGGAAGCGTGTTCCTGATCAGCTACACCAACCTCGGACGCCGCCTTGCGTTCCTCACCACTGGTGCCGCGTTCTTTGGTTTTCTCGCCATCGTCGGGCTGCTCTACACGGTCTATGCCCCCCGCGGGCTCCGGCCGACCCTCGTGGCCGGACTCAACGCTTTCCAGCTGCGCATCCTGCCCGGAGCGCTCATGCTCGCCTCGCTGCTGCTCTTCGCAATGTTCGTGGCCGGCTTGAGCAGGTACGAGGCGGAGCAGGAGGAATAGTCGGCGCCATCGGCGCCATCGGCGCCGACCGCAATTCGCAATTGGCAATTGGCGGGATGGGTGAAGGCTTTGCGGGTGGGGGAAACGGGTAGTGCTCACCCTCCGGCGGCTCAACCACACCCTGACATCCACAACGCCAGACCGCAGCACCCTATGAGCAGGCAGCGGTTCTGGCTACCGATTCCTCGCCAAATAGAACGTCAATACCTGCAGCTCGGTCGAGAGGTCCACCCTGCGGACTTCTACTCCATCGGGCGCCTTGATCACGGTGGGGGCGAAGTTGAGGATCGAGCGGAGACCTGCGGCGGCGAGGGCATCGGCGACTTCCTGGGCGGCTGGCGCAGGCGTGGTGATGATGCCGATCGAAGCCTTGCGCGCAATCACTGCCGGCACGAGCTCGTTCATCGGCTCGACGACCAGCCCGTCCACCAAGGTGCCGACCTTCACCGGATCGTTGTCGAACAGGCCCACCACCTGAAACCGACGCTCCCCGAACCCGCCGTAGTTGGCGAGGGCACGACCGAGGTTTCCGATCCCGACGATCACGACGGCCCAATCACGGGTGAGACCGAGTTCCATCCTGATCTCGTGCTTCAGGTGCTCGACGTCGTACCCCACTCCCCGGGTGCCGTGGGTGCCGAGATACGAGAGGTCCTTACGGATCTTGGCACCAAGTACGCCTGCGGCATCGGCAAGTTCATCTGATGACACGCGGTGCTGACCTGTCGGAAGTCCCTCCAGGCAACGGAGGTATACCGGAAGCCGCTGCACCGTTACCGGAGGAACCGGCTTGTTCACCATCGCGGCAATATAGGCCGCGGCCTGTTTGGCAAAGTCAGCGCAGCGCGCGGCGAATGTCGCGGTTGCCGAACCGACCCGCTAGTACCTCGACACCATCGCGAAGCACCACCGGCACTCGATCACCGAAACGATCGACGAGTGCGGCGTCGTCGACGTCGATGACCTCGACCGTGTGACCGCGCCGCTCGGCCGTGGCGAGCACGATTGGATAGGCCTCGGTGCAGAGCGCACATGTCTTGCGTGTCAGAAACAAGAGGTCGCTCACTGCGGTACCGTCAACGTCGTGCGGCCGGGAACCACCATCACCATCCTCATCCTCATCGGACTCCTGCTCGTCGTCGGGGTCATTTTCGTGGTGCGGCTCAACTCGGTGACCTGAACCCAACCGAAAGTCCCTCGCTGATGTGAAGAGCCGTGTCGGCTCGTCCCTTGGGGACCGCGATTGCCATGAGTCCGTGCGAGTCGCAATGCACGATTGGCGCCGCACCATCACCGTACGCGGCAGCCCACTCGACCTCGTGCTCGGTGGCGCCAACCCGCAGCACGATCATCGAACCGGGACGCATCCCGGCCAGCTCGAGATCGTCGGGGCTGACGTTGGTTTGAGCGTTGCCGTAGCCGTCGATCCACCACACCTCGCCCGACACTCGGCCTTCACCGTGTTCCACCAGGGGAAGGAGCAGCGGCGTCACCGAACCCGGATCCACCTCTGGTCCGAGATCCAGGAGTGCTGCCTCCCCCGATGCCAGCACTGCCGCGGCGGGGGCAAAGACGTCCCGACCATCGAACGTCGAGCCCGCACCCGGGAGCCGAAAGGGCGCTGCCTCGATCGAAACGAACCGATCGGCACCGTCGACCATGGCGACCGCCGGCGCCAGCAGACCATTGTCCGGACCCACGAAGAATCCACGAGCCGTCGATGCCGCGATAGCCCGCCGATTGGTACCGACCCCTGGATCGACAACGGCGAGAACGACGCCATCGGGGAGGTACTGCACTGCCCGCAGCAAAGCAAGAGCACCGGCACGCACATTGCCTCTGGCGATGCCGTGGGTGACATCGATCACGCGCGTGCCCGGCGAGATCCGCTCGATGACGCCGTGCACGACTCCGACGAACTCATCGGCGTGGCCGAAATCACTGAGAAATGAGATGGGGCGAGTCATTGCGACCGAGGATACCGGCCGCGGCTCAGCGACCTCCCGCCGGTACGATGCACCGCCCCAGCCGAGGAGCGAGATGTCCGACGGTCATCACGGAGCGCTCCTCGACGACCTGGTGCGGCGCCGCGGTGTCGTGATGCTCGTTGGTGGCAGCGATACCGGGAAGTCGACGCTGGCCCGCGATCTGCTCGCATCGGCGATCGCAGCCGGGAAAACTGCCGCCTACATCGATGCCGACATCGACCAAACCACCGTTGGTCCACCCACCTGCATCGGGTTGCGCTTCGTTCGCGACCAGGGGGATCTCGCTTCGCTCGCGCATGCCGATCTGGTCCGGTTCGTCGGAGCCATCGCACCCGACGGCGTCGTCCTGCAACAGGTGGTGGCGACCGCGGCTCTGGTCGATGCCGCCCGCGACAGCGTCGACCTCGTCGTGATCGACACCACAGCGGCCATCTCCGGCGTGGCCGGACAGACACTGAAGTACCACAAGATTGAGCTGTGCCGTCCCGACGTGGTGGTCGGGTTACAGCGTGGTGCCGAGATCGAGCCGCTGGTGGGAATGCTCCGCCGGTTCTTCTCAGCCGAGGTCGAGATTGCGTCGGCAGATCCCGCGGTGCGGCCTGCCAATCCGGAAGCCCGGAGAGCGCATCGGGCGAAGGCATTCGCCGCTGCCTTTGCCGAGCCACTGCAACGGTGGCGAGTGCGCGACACGGTGTTCGCCCCCACCCTCCCGGAGGGTCTCGATCTCGCACGACTCCACGGCGTGCTCGTCGGACTGCAGGACGGCTCCGGGGCGTGCCTCGGTCTCGGTGTCCTCGAACACGACGCCGGGGTCCTCCGCGTGGTCACGAATCAAGGCGACGGCATGCGCGGCCTCCGCCTCGGCTCGGTGCGCTTGGACCTGGACACCTTCGAGGTGCATCGGTTGCGACTGGGAGAGGTGATGTTTGGGGTCTGAGGCGAGGCATCAACAGGCACCAGGCATCAGCAGGCACCAGGCTCCAGGCATCAGGCACCAGCCGGAGAAGAGGGAACGCGCGAGTGTTTACGTCGCGCTCCTCCTCACCTCCCAACTGTTATCCCGCGAAAAAGATGCCAATGGGATGGTTGTTGACACTCGATGTGCACAAGGCCCTGTGGATTGATGTGGATATGTGGGTAAGGGAGGCCGCGCCCATTGGTGGTCGTGCAGTGGGTTCAGAATCCATCGTCTACGCGGTCGAGCGCGCGAAATACTGCATTAGCCGAGGGGCTTGACCGAGCCCTGGAGCGGCCGTAGTTTCGGCGATGCAAGGCCCAAGGTGCCGATGCGACAACCACCTCGTTTGGGGAAGTGCGGGGAGCGAGTCGTGAAGGTTCCTTGGGCCTTTGCGCGAGCGTCTCAGTCTTCTCTGGCTGGTGCCTGGAGCCTGGTGCCTGGTGCCTGCTGATGCCTGATGCCTACTCCGTGAACGCCAGCCTCACCAGCGGTGCGAACGCGACCTCGATCATGTCCCAGACTTCGCCGAGGACGAGTTCGAGTTCGTGAGGCGTGACTTCCTCGACGGGAATCCTGCCGACGAGCAGGATCTCGCCTTCGCCGTCCAGGGCAAAGTGGAGTCGACGCGTTCCGGTGTTTCGTGCGAGACATTGCCGGTACACCTCGAGGTGATGGAAGCGGGGTTCGGGAAGGACGCCCGCTTCGACGGCGAGGGTGCGGTCGCCCACCTCGAACCACACGGTGGTGAAGTCGCGAACGGTCTGTCGCATCCGTACTCCGCGTCGTCCCCCGTGGTCGCCAGCCCAGAGGACGTCGCTCTGGGGATCGTCGACCCACGCCGCGGTGATGGCGGCGACCGTCGCGGCGAGGGTCACGCCACGAGTCCCTGATACAGCTCGATGAGCCGATCAGCGGTGGCCTCCCACGAGAACCCGGCGGCGTGTTCAACCGCCCCCGTGGACAGGCGCTCAGCGGTGGCGGGGTCTTCGAGGATGGAGCGCAGAGCCGCGGCGTATTCGGCAGGGTCGTGACCGGCGATGAGAAACCCCGAGCGGCCGTCGGCGACCGCGTACGCCAGACCACCCACGTGCGATGCGACCACCGGCGTGCCGCTCGCCTGCGCCTCCACGGCCACCAGGCCAAACGACTCCGATCGCGAGGGAACGATCACCGCGTCCGCGGCGCGGTAAACGCAGGAGACATCGCGGTGCGGACGCGGCGGGAGAAATGACACCCGGCCCGGGGCAAGCGTGGCGGCCATCTCCTGAAGACGGACCATCTCGGACTCGCCAGCAGGACCGCTGGGTCCACCCACCACCAGGAGTTGAACGCCATCGAGACGAGCAACCGCATCGATGGCGACGTCGATACCTTTGAGCGGTTGCACTCGTCCGACAAACGCCACGATGGGACCGCCGTCCAGACCGAGACGCGCCCGCGCCCGCTCCTTGCTCCCGGGCCGAAACATCGTGTGATCGACGCCCGGCGGCGACACGCAGATTCGCTCGGGATTCGCCTGATAGTGCTCGATGAGATCTGCTGCTTCCGCGGGGGTGGAAGCGATCACGCAGCCAGCGCGTGCCACCACCTCGGCTTCTGCTGCGATGCGAATCAACGACTCGCGCGGCTCACCCGGAGACCGGGTGGCCTCCTTGACCCGCCCCAGGGTGTGGAACGAGATGGCGAGTGGAATCGACAACGCATCCTGGAGGAGCACGCCAGCCCAGCCGGAAAGCCAGTAGTGGCTGTGCAGGATATCGGGGATGGCGTCGCGGCCGACGATCCATTTGGCGACACCCTCGGCGAACGAACCGACCAGATCGGCGCGGTCCTCCCCGTCGGCGTCCACCTGGATGACGCAGTAACCGGGAGCCACTTCGGTCTCGTCGGGCGTGTCGGGATCGACACGCCGAGTGAAGACATCGACCTCGATGTCGCGCCCAGCCAGCGTCCTGGCGAGCGAGTCGATGTAGACGTTCATACCGCCAGCATCACCGGTACCCGGCAACGCCAGCGGGGATGAGTGGATGCTGAGGAACGCCACGCGATTGATCACGTCACCCCCTCGAGAACATACAGCGGCCGGGCACGAGCCCCGAGCCGCGACTTGTAGTCCTCCCCACCCTTGAGGAAGTCGACACGCTTCCGACCCGAGGTGATCACCGAGTCGATGAGTGAGGTCACGAGCACGATCCCGGGCGAAAGGGCGGCGCACTCGGGGTCGAAGGCCGAGTTGTACAGGTAATAGGTGTCGTCGTCCTCGAAGCCGAAGGCGGCGCCAATACTGTGTCCGGCACCATCGACCAGCACGTCGATCACCGCTCCGGCGTCATCGACAAGCGAACCGAAGAAGGCCTCCATCTCGGCCGTCATGAACTCGCCCTTGTCGCCCGGGGCTCCGCGGTGCATTGCGACGAAGTCACCGATGGCACCCTGGTCGCGCCGCAGCGCCGGGATGCCGACTTGTTCCTGGAACCGGCGCCGCTTACGGCGCAGTTCATGGCGCTGCTTGGCTTCGAGCGTCTCCAGATAGGCCGCGGGATCCTCTGGCAAGTTCAGGACCATGGTGTTGGCGTGTTCGCTCATCGTGAGTGCAACCCCGGCGGTGCTGAAATGTTTCAACATCTCTTCGGCAGCCTCGATGGGGAGCGAGTCAAAAACGAGCCGACAGCCCGGGGAGACCACTGCGACAACCGCCGTTGCCACCTCACCGAGATCGCCCCCGAGGGGAGAGTGATAGTCGGTGAGATCGGCCTCACCTGCCAGTGTCGCCACTTCGCCGTCCACGACGATCGCCAACGCGCCGGCTCCGACCCGTACTTGCAGCAGCTCGCCTCGTCCGCGATGACTCCACCAGGTCCGCAGGAAATCGGGGTGGGGAAACGGGCCGGTGTGCGGAGCGAGGGCGGTAAGTCCACCGAGTTCGGACCAGTCCGTCATCGCTCGATCACCTTGAGATGTCCGACGGGTTCTCCCCCGCCGAGGACGGCGGGTGCCATGACCGCAGCCAGTTGTCGGAGGGGATAGCCCGACACGATCCCCAGGTCACGCATCAAGGAGAGGACGGCAACGTCTGCTGCCTCGCCGTCACCGGTCCAGCACTTTGCGGCGAATCCCATGCCGCCTTCGGGCCAACCGATGCCGATGCACCCCATTGCCCCGCCCTTGACGACCCCCGGGAACCAGCGTGCGATGACCGTCTCGGGGCGGTCGCCGTCGCGCGTCAGCGAGGCGTAGCGCATTGCCGCACGCCGCACGTGGGCGAAGTCCGGATCGATCGCAACGTGGGCGAACGCCCGCGCCAGACCAACGACGTCACTACGCAGGGTGGGTACACCGCAGCCGTCGATGCCGACGGGAGTGACCGCCCGACCCATCACCTCAGCGGCATATCCGGCGACCAATCCGTGCAGAGGATGGTCCAGCGCGGTGTACTCCAGCGACCAGTCGCGAGCCACACAGGCGCGCAGCATCGCAGCGTGCTTCCCAGAGCAGTTGTGAAACACCGTCTCGGGCTCCGACCGGCCGTGCGACGCCCACAGCCGGTCGGCACCCGCGCTTCCGGGACGATCAGGGGGACAACGGAGATGACCGGCCTCGAGTCCCACCTCGAGCAGCATCTGTTCGACATACGCGACGTGGACTGGTTGGCCACGATGGCTGGCACCAGCGATTGCCAACTGCTCCGTCCCGAGATTGGCGCCGTGTCGCTCCGATATGGCGGCCTGAATCGGCTTGAGGGCCGATCGCAGATAGAACTCGCGGCCCTCGACCTCGCCTGAAAACGCAACCACCGTGCCCGCGGCGTCGACCGCAGCGACGGCGACGGGATGGACGGCCTCAACGAGACCGCTCCGGATTGAACCGACGATCACTCCCGGGTCAGCAGCTCACCGGGATCGGCAAGGCCCTCCCGATAGCGCCGGGTCAACTCCTCCTGGAGCCGATCGAGCGCGGCATGAACGATCTTTCGCTGAGACGAGACGTCGACCTCGACATCGATGAGAAAGGCGTGGGTCTCCCGCAGATCGTCGTCGCTGAGTCCCGGCAAACGCGAGAGGAAGTCGCTCTGGAGAGCACGATCGATGAGACGCCGACCCGGTGACGGGATATCGGGAACCTCGACAGACAGGGCGCGACTGGGCAGACCGGGATTGGCGGTGTAGGCGCCCTCGGACAAGATGCGAGGCAGCGCCTCGAGCAGGGTCTGCTGCTCTTCGCCCGCGCGACGACGCATCTCGAAAGCCAGCAGATCCATGCGTCCGTGCAGCATCCGCCGGTAGTAGGACAACTCGATGTCGAGGTCGTCGCACATCGACCGACGGGACCGGAGGTCGTCGAGAGGCAGCTTGCCCAGTCCGCCGAGGAAGGTGGCGTCCTGGATCTGATCGATACGGCGGCGCTTGGTTTCTGTCACAAGGTGGAGGGTAGAGGATGCGTGAGCAGGGTCAGGGGCACACGGCCCGGACCGTAGGATACGGATTCACCTGCGTGATTCCACCCGGTCGCATGCCGAAGTGCAGGTGCCAGGCGCCAGGGGCGGCGTTTCCGGTGTCGCCGTTGTACCCGATCACCTGGCCGCGCTCCACCCGTTGACCGTCCACCAGGCCAGGGGCGTACCCGTCCAGATGGGCATAGAAGTAGTCGACTCCGTGGTCGGCGAGCAGGTGGATCACGGTGCCGCCGAGACTGGAGAATGAGAGCCGGACCACACCGTCAGCCACCGCCACCAACGGAGCGCGAAACGCGGCGAACATGTCGGTCCCCTGGTGGAGCCGCCCACCCGAACGGGGTGCCCCCCAAGAGTTCGTGAAGAACGTGGGTGCGGCGATCGGACAGATCACGCCCGGTGTCACCGACATCGGCACACCCTCGGACGGCGCACCCAGGGCAGCGCGGATGGCGTCGCGCTGGCGCTGCTCGGCTTCACGCCGCTGCCGCTCCTCTTCCTCGATGCGGCGCTGCTCGGCAAGTGCCGCCGATGCCGCCACGAAGTCGGTGTCCGCCTGAGTGAACTCCGCCGCGGCGGTTGCGAACAATTCATTCATCCGGACGACGATGGCATCTGCCTCGACCCTGAGTTCGGCGACGCGGTCGCTGTCCACACGCAGGTCCTCTTGGAGCCGCTCCATCTCATTCGTCGTCGCCACCAGGGTGTCGAGTGACGAGGAATCGGTGTCGACGGCGAGGGCCAGTACCTCCCGGGCGATGATCGATTGCTGCGCAATCTCGGGGTTAAAGACCGATGCGAGCGTCCCCCGCTCGTCGCCATGCATGTAGGAGTTGACCGCTCGGTCGCGGATCACCTGGCGCAGATCACGGGTCCGGCCCTCGTACAGGTCGATCTGCGATCGGAGTCGACCCACCCGAAACGTCAATTCCTCGAGCTCGGCGTTGATGGCCTCGTATGACGCCACGGCCGAATCGAGGTCGGTCAGAGCTGCGGCGCGGGCGAGTGCCGCCTCTTCGCGTTCCAGGCGCGCTTGTTCGACCTCCTCCTCGTCGATGGAAAAGGCCGGAGTCATCCCCTGGGTGAGGGAGAAGACGGTGAGGACGGTGAGCGCTACTGCTCGCCGTCGATACGGCTTCACGGTCGGCATCGTATGGTCTGAACCCTTCATTCCCTGGGATTCCCTTCGGCACCAAAAGCCCCGAGGTGAACCCGATGGTGCATCGGAGTGGGATATATGGGTTGCGCAGTCGATAGTCGATAGTCCATGGTCCATAGCCAGACGCAGATGAGGGGCGAGCGGCGAGGGCGGTGGGTCAGGAACGGCTCTGGCTGATGCCTGATGCCTGATGCCTATCGACTCTCTGCCTACTGTCCCGCCCATGCCTATTCGTCTTCGTCCTGACCTGCATCGCATCGAGGCGTATCGACCGGGGCGTGCCATGGCGGAGGTCGCCAAGGCGTACGGCCTCGGCTCGGTCATCAAGCTCGCCTCCAACGAGAACCCGGAGCCGCCGTTTCCTGAGGTGCAGGCGGTGATCGCTGCCGCGGCATCTGGACTGAACCGGTATCCCGACAATGCACGACCCGAACTCACCAAGGCCCTCGCCGACTTCTACGGAGTTCCCGAGGGGCGCATCTGGTGCGGCGGTGCCAGCAACGAACTCACCCTGATCACCGCGCTTTCGATCACGGCACCCGGAACGAGCGCGGTGTACGCCTGGCCGTCATTCAGTCTCTATCAGATCGGCACTCGCGCAGGGTTTGGAGAAGACATCGCGGTGCCGCTCGACGGAAACCACCGGCACGATCTCGCGGCGATGCGCGCTGCGGTGCGACCCGACACCACGGTGGTGTACGTATGCAATCCGAACAACCCTTCGAGCACCCACGTTCCAGGCGCGGCCCTGGAGGACTTCATCGACTCGCTCCCCGACGACGTGCTCGTCGTGGTCGACGAGGCCTACGCGGAGTTCGCCACGTCCCCCGACTTCCGTTCGATGCTCCCCCTGGCGGCAAGCCGCGACAACGTCATGGTGACCCGGACCTTCTCCAAGGTGTACTCGTTGGCCGGTCTGCGAGTCGGCTACGCGGTGACCGCGCCGGAGACGATCAATGAACTCCGCAGGATCCAGCTCCCGTTCACCGTCAACACGCTTGCCGAAGTCGCCGCGGTCGAAGCGCTCAAGTATCAGGACCGGGTGCGCGAACGCGTGGCACGCAATGCCGCCGCCGTCGCGTTCCTCACCGATGCACTCCGGTCGCGGGGCATCCCGGTCGCCGACAGCCAGACCAACTTCGTCTAC
>JBBTKD010000042.1:0-12161 GCA_038059105.1 Actinomycetota bacterium
AGTAATTGGGGTTTGAGGGAGTTGTGTGGACTGTCTTTCGGTGCAAGCCACACGGACACTTTGCCTGGAAGTGTGACCTGCCGCCGCCTGTCAGGCTCCAACCTTGGCGCTCGAGTGATCTGAGGATCGCTTCGCCCTCGCGGCGACGATGGTTCGGGCGAGGCACCCGCGGAACGTATCGGAGGGGAGTTGCTCCGAGTAGGGGGTCGACGCGGCTCGACTCAGTGGACTTGGAGCCGAGAGTCGCACGCTTCACGCGTCATGCCTGACGCCCCCCTCCCCCCTCGAAACCGAACAGAGGGATCTCTTCAGAACAAGGCGGATCGCGTCAGACCTGACGCCCCCCTCCCCCCTCCGGGGTACTCCCCCCTTCGGGGGGGGAAATGGAGCGCGGACCTCATCGGCGCGATGTGGAGTGGGGGAGTTGCGCCGTCGATAGTCAATAGTGAGGAGAGGAGTGGTCGCCGTTTCGGCGGCGACTTGAGGGAGTTCCTAGCGACGCAGGCTGGCGTTGACCGAGTCAACGAAAGCAAGGAAGGTGGCGACTGTGGGTTCGTGGCCACGCTTATAGGAGTCCGACCAGTTCGCCCAAACGCCCCCGCTCGCATGAAGTCTGAGGGTGAAGTCAGTCACCACGCCGAACAGCCCGTCGCCACGAGTGTTCAACTGGATCACTTCAACGTGAACGAGATCATCAAGACCGAGCCCACTGAACACCGCTACTCGGCTTGCTTGAGCTGAGTCCCCTCATAACCGTCAAGGAGAGCCCTCAGCGCCTGAGGGTCTCCACTTCTCAACTGTCCGACCAAGGCCGGATTGTCTCGGAGGTGCTGGTCGGCTCGACCTCGTGAGGCCTCGTACGCATCCATGTATAGGACGACGGCACGCTCGGCGATGTGCTGGATCGGTTCCCCGGTCAGCGCCGCGACGCGCTGCAGGCGCCTCACGAGTTCCTTATTCCGAATCTTGACGGCGCCACCCATGCGACGCTCCTCTCTCTCCGACGGCCACTGTACCGGCAGGTCGGGATCAGGGGCAGAGGGTTGAAGAGAGCGCTTCTGAACCCCTCCACTTGGGGAACACAGTGGCCGAAAAGTGCGTTGTGGGGTTTGAAAACAGCCTGCCGCTATAGTCGCGGGGGCGCTTCTGGGGAACAATCCGGTTGCGCCATTGTCATCTGAGGGAGACCACGCAGTGTTCGAACGCTTCACCGACAGGGCGAGACGAGTCGTCGTCCTGGCGCAGGAGGAAGCCCGGCTTCTCAACCACAACTACATCGGGACGGAGCACATCCTCCTCGGCCTCATCCACGAGGGTGAGGGTGTCGCCGCCAAGGCGCTGGAGTCGATGGGCACCTCCCTCGAGTCCGTTCGCAGCCAGGTCGTCGAGATCATCGGCCAGGGTGCCCAGGCTCCGAGTGGCCATATTCCCTTCACCCCGCGCGCCAAGAAGGTCCTCGAGTTGTCGCTGCGTGAGGCACTCCAACTCGGCCACAACTACATCGGCACCGAGCACATCCTCCTCGGCCTGATCCGTGAGGGCGAAGGCGTCGCCGCCCAGGTGCTCCAGAAGCTCGGCGCCGAGCTCCACAAGGTTCGCCAGACCGTCATCCAGTTGCTCTCCGGAACCCAGGGCGACGAGTCGCCCGGCGAGCCCACCCAGGGGGGCCGCCGTGGTTCCTCGGGGGGCAGCAGCAGCGAGAAGGGCGGCGAGGCCTCCGGTTCCACCGTCCTCGACCAGTTCGGGCGCAACCTCACCCAGTACGCCAGGGAGCACAAGCTCGACCCGGTGATCGGCCGGCAGCGTGAGATCGAACGAGTGATGCAGATCCTGAGCCGCCGCACCAAGAACAACCCGGTGCTGATCGGCGATCCCGGTGTCGGCAAGACCGCCATCGTCGAAGGCCTGGCCACGCGGATCATCGAGGGCAACGTGCCCGACACTCTCAAGGGCAAGCACCTCTACACCCTCGACCTCGGCGCCCTGGTCGCCGGTTCGCGCTACCGCGGCGACTTTGAAGAGCGCCTCAAGAAGGTGTTGAAGGAGATCCGCACCCGCGGCGACATCATCCTCTTTATCGACGAGATCCACACCCTGGTCGGCGCCGGCGCCGCCGAGGGTGCCATCGACGCCGCCAGCATCCTCAAGCCGATGCTGGCCCGCGGCGAACTCCAGACCATCGGGGCCACCACGATGGAGGAGTACCGCAAGTACCTGGAGAAGGACTCGGCACTCGAGCGTCGCTTCCAGCCGATCAAGGTGGAAGAGCCGACGGTCGCCGAGACCATCCTGATTCTCAACGGCCTGCGCGAGAAGTACGAAGCGCACCACCGCGCTTCGTACACCGACTCGGCACTGGTCTCGGCGGCGAACCTCGCCGGCCGTTACATCGCTGATCGTCACCTTCCCGACAAGGCCATCGACCTGATCGATGAGGCCGGCAGCCGCATGCGGATCAGCCGTAAGGCGCCGACTCCGGAACTCGAAGACATCGAGAAGAAGCTCGTCGCCATCCGCAAGGACAAGGAAGGGGCGGTGCAGTCGCAGCAGTTCGAGCGCGCCGCGCAGTTGCGTGACCGTGAGCGGACCCTGATCGCAGAGCGCACCGATTTCGAGTCACGCCTCGGCGAGACCGAGGGCTTTCAGGCGTCGATCATCGACGAGGAGCAGATCGCCGAAGTGCTGGCGCAGTGGACCGGGATTCCGGTGCAGAGCCTCACCGAAGCCGAGACCGCCAAGTTGCTGCGCATGGAAGACGAGTTGCACAACCGCATCGTCGGCCAGCACGAGGCGATCCAGGCAGTGAGCCGCTCGATCCGCCGCACCCGCGCCGGTCTCAAAGACCCCAAGCGTCCCGCCGGTTCGTTCATCTTCCTCGGCCCCTCGGGTGTCGGCAAGACCGAGACCGCCAAGGCGCTCGCCGAGTTCCTGTTCGGCACGGACAACGCCCTGATCCAACTCGACATGTCCGAGTACATGGAGAAGCACACCGTCAGCCGCCTGGTGGGTTCACCCCCCGGGTACGTCGGCTACGACGAGGGTGGGCAACTGACCGAGGCGGTGCGGCGCAAGCCGTTCTCGGTGGTGCTATTTGACGAGATCGAAAAGGCCCATCCTGACGTGTTCAACACCCTCCTTCAGATCCTCGAGGACGGGCGTCTCACCGATGCCCAGGGTCGCACCGTGGACTTCAAGAACACGGTGATCATCATGACCTCCAACCTCGGCACCCAGGATCTGAAGCGCAAGGCGATCGGCTTCGCCCACGACTCCGAGGCGATCACCTACGAGAAGATCAAGGAGAAGGTCACCGAGGCGCTGAAGAAGCAGTTCCGCCCCGAGTTCCTCAACCGCATCGACGAGGTGATCGTGTTCCACGAGCTCACCCTCGACGAGGTGAAGTCGATCGTCGACCTGATGCTCAACCGGGTGCGCGAGCAGCTGAAGTCGCAGGCGCTCGACATCATCCTCACCGAGGATGCCAAGGCGGTCCTGGCGACCAAGGGCTACGACCCGCAAATGGGAGCGCGGCCGCTGCGCCGTGCCATCCAGCGGATGCTTGAAGACCCGCTCTCCGAGAAGGTGCTCTTCGGCGAGTTCACCGCCAACGCCACAATCCTCGTGGAAGTCAACCCCGACGACCCTGCGCAGCTGGTGTTCTCGCCGATCTCCGCTCCCGATCAGCCCGAAGTGGAGTTGGCGCCCAGCGAGGGGTAGGAGGTCGGCCGCCGAGGGTCGGCCTCCGTTTCCCGTTTCCCGTTACCCGTTCGTGCCTCGGCGCGTGTTGGGGCGTCGGGTGAGTTCCGGTTTCTGCAATTGCGGTGGGTTTCGCGACTTCACGATCAGAGGAGCAGCAGGATGGTGGTTCTCGGTACCTGTGGATAAGACTTCACAGTTGCCACCGGTGAGCGGTCCGCTCTTGCTGGAGGCTGGAGGCTGGAGGCTTCTTCTCGCCATCCCCCGTGACAGAGGGTGTTTCGCGCGCCTAAACTCCCCAACCGGCCCCTCTAGGGGTCACTACCGGGACTCTATGCATAGGAGCCAATACCAATGAAGAAGCGTTTGAGCTTCGTCGCGCTGCTCGCGACGTTTGCGCTCGTAGCAGTGGCCTGTGGCGACGACGACGTTGTCACCACTGTTACGACCGCAACGACGACGACGGCGCCGACCACTACTACTGAAGGCGTGACAACGACGATTGCCGAACCCGTGACCGCACTGGCTTGCCAGGTATCGGACGTTGCAGGCATCGACGACAAGTCGTTCAACGAGACCGCATGGGCCGGCATGGAGCAGGCGCAGGCCGAGCTCGGTGTCTCCATCGAGTTCCTCGAGTCGACTGACGCCACCGACTACCGCCCGAACATCGATGCGTTCATCGAGCAGGGTTGCGACGTGATCATCACGGTCGGCTTCTTGCTCTCGAACGACACGGCCGCCGCTGCCACGGACAATCCGGAGCAGCTGTTCGCCATCATCGACTACCCGGTGTTCTTCCCGGGCGATGAGGGACCGTTCTTCATCGACCCGTTCGCGGCGCCGAATGACCTGAACGTTCGCGGTTTGACCTTCGCCACCGCTGAGGCGGCGTTCCTCGCCGGATACCTGTCCGCAGGGCAGTCAGCGAGCCATGTGATCGGCACCTTCGGTGGGATCAACATCCCGCCCGTGGTGGACTTCATGGAAGGCTTCCTCAACGGAGCCGTTTACTACGACTCGATCCACGCGACCACGACGACGGTTCTCGGTTGGAATCACGTTGATGGTCTGTTCACCGGCAACTTCGACTCTCAGGATGACGGGCGTACCTTTGCCCAGAACCTGATGGACGAGGGTGCTGACGTGATCCTGCCCGTGGCCGGCCCGGTCGGTCTCGGTTCGTGCGCGGCCATCAATGAGGCGAACGCCGCTGGCGCCAGCGTCATGATGATCGGCGTGGATGCCGACATGTTCTTCTCGGCTCCGGAGTGCTCCAGCATCTTGCTGACATCCATCCAGAAGCACATGGACGCCGCGGTGTTCAACACCGTCCAGAACGTGTTGGTTCTGGGCACCCTGGGCAACCAGTACAACGGTACGTTGGCCAACGCTGGTGTGGGTATTGCCCCGTTCCACGATTTCGAGGGTGCCGTTACGGCCGAGTTGGCAGCCGAGCTGGTTCAGCTCGAGGCTGACATCATTGCCGGAAACGTGTCCATCGCTGCACCTGAAGCTGAGGGCTAACCGCCTCTCTGCCTGATTGATCGAGAACCCCCCGGGCAACCGGGGGGTTCTCGCGTCTTCGCTTTCTCTCCCGTGCCCGGGCGAGCGGCGGGTGCATCTGGCTAGTGTGCGCCGCCGCGGATATCGGAGGAGCGCTCGTGGAACTGCAGCTGCGGGGGATCACGAAGCGATTCCCCGGCGTGCTCGCCAACGACTCCGTCGATCTCACGATGCGCTCCGGCGAAATCCTCGGCCTTCTCGGTGAGAACGGCGCAGGCAAGACCACGCTGATGAACATCCTCTACGGCCTGTACACGGCCGACGAGGGCGAGGTGCTCATCGACGGCGTGCCGCGGGTCTTTGCCGGACCGGGTGATGCCATCGCCGCGGGCATCGGCATGGTTCATCAGCACTTCATGCTCGTTCCTGTGTTCACGGTCACCGAGAACGTCGTGCTCGGCGTCGAGCCGACCCGGGGACCGGGCGTCATGAACATGAAGAAGGCTCGCAGCGACGTGGCCGAGATTTCGGCAAAGTACGGACTCGCCGTCGATCCCGATGCCCTCATCGAGACCCTGCCCGTTGGCGTGCAACAGCGGGTCGAGATCATCAAGGTGCTGTTTCGGGAGGCGGACGTCCTGGTGTTCGACGAGCCCACCGCGGTGCTCACCCCCCAGGAGGTCAAGGAGTTCTTCGGGATCATCCGCGGCCTGCGCGACGCTGGCAAGGCGATCGTGTTCATCACCCACAAGCTGCGCGAGGTTCTGGAGATCGCCGATCGCATCGCAGTGCTGCGGCGCGGAGCCGTGGTCGGTGAGGTCGTGCCGGGGGCGGTCAACGAGTCCGCCCTCGCCGAGATGATGGTGGGCCGGCCGGTGGAGCTCACCGTGCGCAAGAAGGACGCAACCCCCGGAGCGGCCACACTCGAGGTCAAGGATCTCATCGTCGTCGATGACCGCGAGCACCTCGCAGTGGCCGGAGTCAGTTTCTCGGTGCACGCGGGAGAGATCGTGGGAATCGCCGGGGTGCAGGGCAACGGGCAGACCGAGTTGGTAGAGACCCTCACCGGCATGAGATCCGCGGTGAGTGGAACCATCACCATCGGCGGCAAGGACGCTACTCATTTCGATCCCCGTGACGCGCACGAGGCGGGAGTGGCACATGTTCCCGAGGATCGCCAGCGCCATGGACTGGTCCTGGGTTTCACCGTGGCCGAGAACATGATTCTCAACTCGTACTACGAGGAGCCCTTCTCGCACGGCGTCGCCATGAATTGGGATGCGACGAACTCCGCAGCGAAGAGACTCGTTGCCGACTTCGATGTGCGCACACCGAGCGTTGCGGTCCCCGTTTCGAACCTGTCTGGAGGCAATCAACAGAAGGTGATCGTCGCCCGGGAGTTCGGACGGGGCGATGTCAAGCTTGCGGTCGCATCGCAGCCAACGCGCGGTCTCGACGTCGGTTCGATCGAGTACATCCATGCCCGGATCGTCGCCGAGCGCGACGCCGGTGCCGCGATGCTCATCGTGTCGACTGAACTCGATGAGGTGATGGCGCTCGCCGATCGCCTGCTGGTGATGTACGGCGGCAAGATCGTGGCCGAGCTCGATCCCAAGAAGGTGAGCAACACCGACGTCGGCCTCTTTATGGCAGGAGCGACACCGTGAGCGACGAGCCGACCGCGGGCACACCTCCGACCGAGTCCGGGGGTTCGGGCGACAGGTCGCTCTTCAAAGACCTCACCGGCGTGGGCGTCGACTGGCGTTCGGCGGTGCTGGTGCCTGCGCTGGCGCTGCTCTCGGCGATGCTGGTCGGGATCGTCATCATCGCGGTCACGGATATCGACGCGCTGCGGCTGTGGTTCGAGGATCCCGGCGCGGCTTTCAGCGAAACCCGCCAAACCGTGTGGGGGGCGTACCACTCGCTTCTTGTCGGTTCGGTCGGTTCGGTTCGCGCCATCTCGGAGACACTCACGCAGGCGTCGCCGCTGATCCTCGCTGGCCTCTCGGTGGCGGTCGGCTTCCGCGCTGGCCTTTTCAACATTGGTGCCAGCGGCCAGATGCTCGTCGGCGGGATGATGGCAACCTACGTCGGGATCACCTTCGACTTCCCGGCACCGATTCACCTGCCGCTGGCGATCCTTGCCGGTGCGGTCGGTGGTGCGCTGTGGGGCTTCATCCCCGGTCTGCTCAGAGCGCGCACCGGCGCTCATGAAGTGATCACCACGATCATGCTGAACCTGATCGCGCTGCGTCTCGTCGAGTACTTCCTCAAGACGACTCTGTTTCAGGCGGAGGGCCGTCCCGATCCGGTCTCATCGGACGTTCTCCCCAGTGCGCAGATGCCCGAGTTGCTCGGATTCCTCAACCGGGTCGATCTCCGGGTCCATCTCGGCATCGTGATCGCCGTACTCGCGGCGTACGGCGTGTACTGGTTGTTGTTCAAGTCGACGATCGGCTTCGAATACCGCGCCCTCGGGCTCAACCCACACGGCGCCCGCTACGCCGGCATGAGTGTCACCTGGCTCTACGTAAGCGTGATGGCTGTCGCTGGCGCCCTCGCCGGTCTCGCCGGTGCGGATCGCATCCTCGGTGTGCTCACCCGGGCAACGCCCGGATTCGCCGGAGCGGTCGGCTTTGATGCGATTGCGCTCGCTCTGGTCGGTCGGTCGCATCCTGCAGGGGTGGTCGCTGCGGGTCTCCTCTTTGGAGGATTGCGCGCCGGTGGTCAGGTGATGCAGGTGCGCACCGACATCTCACTCGACCTCATCCTGGTGATCCAGGCGCTCGTCGTCGTGTTCATCGCCGCCCCTGCGTTGATCCGGGCGATCTACCGGGTGCGCACCGGCGAGGCCGCCACCGAGCAGTTGAAGATGGGATGGGGCTCGGCATGACCGCGCTGGCTGCCGATCTCAAGATCCGCACTCCCGCCGAGATGCGCCGGTCGCGGCGACTCGGGATCGTCTACATCGTCCTGGCACTCTTCGTGCTGTGGGTATTCGGCTTCGGGAGTGCCGGTGACGGAGACTCCACGTTCCGTCTGGCGCGGCCTACGGATCGGATTCAGGATCTCTTTGGCTGGGACCTCAGCCTGGTGCTCCCGGCGGCGATGGTGTCGTACGTCATTGCGACAATGCTCGGGTTCTTCGGCACGATCCAACTGACGCGCGGCTTCCGCCGCCTCGACCACGTCATCCTCTCCATTGCCCTCATGCTCGTCGTGTTCGCATTCCTCACGTGGGCGGCTGCGGGCAAGTCGTTTTCTCTTTCGGGCATGCTCGACGAGACGGTGAAACGCTCGGTGCCGATCGCTCTCGGTGCCCTCGCCGGAGTCATGTCGGAACGGGTGGCGGTGGTCAACATCGCCATCGAGGGAATGCTGATGGGCGGAGCATTCGTCGCAGCTGTGATTGGGTCGTCGTTCGGATCGTTCTGGGCGATCGTGGCGGCGATGCTCACCGGCGTTGCGCTGGCGTGGGTGCTCGCAGTGCTGGCGATCCGGTACCGGGTCGATCAGATCATCGTCGGGGTGGTGATCAACATCTTCGTGTTGGGCCTCACCTCGTTCATCACCGAACGGGTGCTGTCGCAGAACCCTCACCTCAACGGAGCCGCCGTCCTGAAGCCGATCAAGCTGCCGCTCCTCGGCGATCTGCCGATCGTCGGGCCCATCCTCTTCGAGCACAACATCTTCGTGTACGGGATGTTCATCCTCGTGGCGGTGATCGCCTACACGCTGTTCCACACCAAGTGGGGACTGCGGTCCCGGGCGGTGGGGGAGCACCCCAAGGCAGCCGACACCCTCGGGGTCAACGTCTACCGCTATCGCTACATGAACGTGATGCTCGGTGGCGCCATCGCCGGATTCGGCGGCGCATTCTTCATCCAGGGCTCGGTAGGTCGCTTCGACGAGAACATGACGGCTGGTCGCGGATTCATCGGGCTGGCGGCAATGATCTTCGGACGGTGGCATCCGGTGGGGGCACTCTCCGCGGCACTCATCTTCGGCTTCGCCGAGTCACTCGCCGGAAAGTTGGCGATCCTCCAGGTCCCGATCCCGTCGGAGTTCCTCCTCATGGCGCCCTATATCGCCACGATCATCGTGGTCGCCGGTGTGGTCGGCCGGGCCCGCCCCCCGGCGGCAGACGGGCAGCCGTACATCAAGGAGTAGCCGCCTTCGGCGGCTACTCCTTGAGTCATCAGTCATCAGTCATCAGTCATCAGTCATCAGTCCTCAGCCAGAGAAGACGGATGATTGAGTCATCAGTCATCAGTCTTCAGTCAGAGAAGACGGATGATTCAGCTTCAGTCGTTCTCGACTCTTGCTGATGACTGATGACTGAAGACTCGGATGAAGGCTTTGCCTTTATCCGCCGGGCGGCTAGCCGCCCGGAGTGGGCCTTCCGTAGAAGAAGACGTCCTGGGCGGCCATTTCGAGGAAGGCTTCTCTGTCGTCGCAGATCTGGCCGGGGTAGCCGCTGGTGATGCGGATGGTCAGGCTCGAGGTCCGCAGGCTGCGGATGTCAACCCGCTGAGGATCGCGACTGTCGTCTAGTTCCTTGACGGTGGTCTGCGTGAGGTCGTCGACGAGCACCTCGATGCCGCGCATCCGGGCGTTGCGGAGGAAGCGGCACTCGTCTTCGATGTTCTGGATGAGCATCTCGGTGATCTGCACCGGTGGGGAGAAGAGGAAGGTGATCTCGGCCCCGAGGCCGCCATCGGTGGCGTTCCAGGAGGTGGCAGCGTCGCCGTCCGCGAGAGCCGCGCACGGGAACGAGGTCAGCTCGGAGGTGCACGTCACCCGGATTGGATGTACCTCGGCGATCGGCACGGTCGCCAACGAGGTGGACGTGGTGGAACTCGTCTCCGAGGCCGAGCCATCGCCGCCGCTGAAAAGGTTGACGAGGAGCGCCAAGAGGGCAACTCCCAGCACCACCGTGGCGAGCACGATCAAGGCACGCGCCCCGGCTGTGGTGCGAAGCATCGGCTGCGGGGCGACGGGCATCTGGGTGCGTGCCAGGCGGGCGCCGCACCGTTCACAGTGGCGGTTCTCCGGGTCGTTGGCGCTGCCGCACGACACGCACGCGATGGTGGTTTGCGGACTGACCTGGCGCGTCTGGCGCGGTGGTTGGGTGCGGCGGGGCTGCGGGTCGCCCTTCTTCTCCGGACCACCTTCGAGACCGAATGGTTCGAACAGGTTGTCGAATGATTCGATCGAGTCGTCGTCGTCCATGCGGTGTGTACCTGGCCGATTGTCGTGGAGACGTATTGTGCCACGGATTCCAAACTCTTCTCGGAGCGCGCGAGAGAAGGGATTTCGGACCACCGCATATGATGCGGTAGTACCTCATGGCGCTGATCTCCCTTCTCCTTCGCCCCCTTCTCGTCGCCGATGTCCGCATCGTCGAGCGATGGACCACATCGGGCACGCTGCTCGCTCTCGCCACGCTGATTGTGATCTGCCTCGTCGTCGGGCTTCTTGTCGGTCGTCGTCGATAACCTCGGCACTGCGATGAAATACCGGTGCGACGTCTGTGGCCACGACAGTCCCAAGTGGATGGGGTTCTGTCCGCAGTGCAAGGCAGACGGTGCGCTGGTCGAGATCCCCGACGCCCGGCGGGGAAGCTCCAAGTCCCGATCCGCCCAGATCGTCACCGTGGGCGAGGCCGGTGCCAGCGAGGTGGTGCGCCGATCCGTCGGCATCGGTGAGGTCGACCGGGTCCTCGGCGGAGGCCTCGTGCCCGGCGCCGCCATCCTGCTCGGCGGTGAGCCCGGCGTCGGAAAGTCGACGCTCCTGCTCCAGGTGGCGGCAGCGCTGTCGGCCTCGGGCGCGACCACGCTTATCGCCAGTGCCGAGGAATCCCTCGATCAGATCGGGCTGCGGGCGCGCCGGCTCGGCGTGACCGGCGATGGCGTGCTGTTGACCGCCGAGCGCGACGTCGATGCCATCGTGAGTGCCACCGCCGAGATGAAGCCCGACCTGCTGATCGTCGACTCGATCCAGACCGTGGAGGCACGCGAGGTTGGGGGTTCGGCCGGCGGTGTCGCCCAGGTGCGCGAGTCGGCGGCTCGTCTCATCCACGCTGCCAAGGAGTCCGGGGTGCCGGTCGTCCTCATCGGCCATGTCACCAAGGACGGGGGCATCGCCGGACCGAAATTGCTGGAGCACACCGTCGACGTCGTGCTGTATCTCGAAGGCGACCTGGACTCCGGCCTGCGGGTGCTGCGCAGTCTGAAGAACCGGTTTGGCGCAACCCATCAGGTGGGGCTCTTCGAGATGCGCGAGGCGGGCATGACGGAGGTCATCGATCCGGCGGGTCTGCTGGCCAGCGAACACCTCGGCCAGGTGGCCGGAAGCGTGGTATTCCCCGCAGTTGACGGTCGACGCCCACTGCTCGTCGAGGTGCAGGCTCTCGTTGCCAAGACCTCGACACCGCAACCGCGACGATCGGTAAAGGGCCTCGAGGCGGCGAGGGTGCACCAGGTGTTGGCCGTGCTCGAGCGTCACGCTGGCTTGTCGTTCGACACCAAGGACGTCTATGTCAGCGTCGTCGGTGGTCTCAAACTGCACGACCCCGGATCGGACCTCCCCGTTGCGATTGCGCTTGCCTCGTCGTTGCTCGACCGCAGCATCGGTCGCGTCGCAGCATGGGGCGAGGTAGGTCTCACCGGAGAGGTGCGAGCGGTAGCCCACGGAGAACACCGTGCCGCCGAAGCCAAACGCCTCGGCATCGAGATTGCGATCGGCCCCAGAGGAAATGGACAAGACCGCGTCGATCGGGTGTTGGGAGATTTGGGGCTGAGGAAGTAGGGAGCCTCCAGCCCCCAGCCTCCAGCTTCCAGCCAGAGCCGTGCTGGTTTGCCTTCTTCATTCTCCTCCCTTAGGGAGGAGTACCCGGCTCCGGAGGAGTCGGGGGAGGAGGGTCTCCGCGTCCGAGGCGATCAGAGTGCGTTTGTTCA
>JBBTKD010000043.1:0-9829 GCA_038059105.1 Actinomycetota bacterium
GACACGGTGAGGGGCCCCGAAGGGCCCCTCACGAGTTGCGAGTCCGCCTGTAAGCCGGATTCTGTGTCGGCCGAAGCCGACGACGATCATCTGTCTGGGCCCGCCGTTGCCGGACGAGCTCGATGCGGCCAACCCGGGACGTGACGGGCGGGCAGCCCTGTCCCTGCTCGGCCTTGCTCCCGGTGGGGTTTGCCGATCCGCCCGGTTGCCCGGGACGCTGGTGGTCTCTTACACCACCGTTTCACCCTTGCCTGTGCCCGAGGGCCATCGGCGGTCTGCTCTCTGTTGCACTGTCCGTCGGGTCGCCCCGCCTGGGTGTTACCCAGCACCGTGCCCTGTGGAGTCCGGACTTTCCTCGGCGCCGCCCGAAGGCGTCACCGCGATCGCCCGGCGGACTCGCTCACAAGTATGGCATCGGCGTACACGAGCGATGTCTGGGACGGGGGAGGAGACGGTCAGTCCAGGTGCTCCTCGAGGGCGGCGACCCAGCCAGCGGGGAGCTTCCAATGGCGCCCACCGACCACCATCGAGCGCACGTACTGCACCTCAGGGGTGAGGGCGGTCTTGGGCTTCTTGTGCCCGACGTGGGTGACGACGTCGTGGCGCTTGCCCTCGCGGTCCATCGCCTGGGTGGCGGTGCGGATCCGGCCCTCTGCCGTCTCGGCTGAGTCGATTCGGGTTAGCTCGCTGTTGGGAACGGCGAATACGGCACCCCACACCGTGTTTCCCGGTTCGGGGCGCACCGAGGGGAGTCCGCCCGACCCGTTGGTAATCGTGTACTCCATCTTCCACTCGGGGAGGTGGGCGATAAAGCGGAATTCGGCGCCGGGCGCCAACCCGGAGAGCCGCCCGGGGTCGATGTTGGCGTCGTAGGCGAAGTAGAGCACCGGGTGGATTCCTCGTTCGGCGACGGCGGCGGAGTCTACCTGTGCCGATTCCCATGGGAACCACATGGCGGGGCTACATCGTCTTAATCATGCAGACCGATAGTTTGTCGAGGGTGATTCGGGTGGTAAACCCGGAGATCTCGCATTGCGGCCCTGTGGAAGGGGTCGAATGAAGGCCGGCGAGAAGGGATGTTATGCAGACACCACCTGCCACCGACGCGTTCATGGTCGATCTCGAGGAGCGGCCCTGGGCAGCCTATGCCGCCTGTCGACAGGCCGATCCCGAGCTGTTCTTTCCCGCTGATGACGACGACGCCGAACCCGCCATCAAGATCTGCCAGGGTTGCGCCGTCCGGGAGGAGTGCCTGCTGTGGGCGCTCGATTCCCGCATTCGCTACGGCATATGGGGTGCAACCACGGAGCGGGATCGCCGGCGGTTGCAGCGTCGCACCGCGTAGGCGCGGTGACCGTCCGGGTCGTGGTGGTGGCACAATGACGCCATGTCTCACGCTCCCGTTCGCCCTGGCAAGCCAGATCCCAAGGACTTTCTCGCCCTCGACGCCCTCCTGAGCGACGAGGAACGCCTTATCCGGGACACAGTCCGGGGATTCGTTTCCGATCGCATCCTCCCCGACATTGCGGAGTGGTTCGAGGCAGGCGTCTTTCCCCGGGAACTGCCGCGGGAGATGGGGAAGCTTGGATTTCTCGGCATGCACCTCGCGGGGTACGGCTGCGCCGGAACCAGTTCGGTCTCGTACGGCCTGGCCTGCACGGAACTCGAATACGGCGACTCGGGAGCCCGTTCGTTCATCAGCGTCCAGGGATCGCTGGCGATGTTTCCGATCTGGGCCTTCGGGTCCGAAGACCAGAAGCAGGAGTGGCTCCCGCAGATGGCAGCCGGCGAAGCCATCGGCTGCTTTGGCCTCACCGAGGCCGACGCCGGAAGCGATCCGAGTGCGATGCGCACCGCGGCGCGGCGCAACGGGAAGGACTGGATCCTCAGCGGCTCGAAGATGTGGATCACCAACGGCGGGATCGCCGACGTCGCCATCGTCTGGGCCCAGACCGAAGACGGCATCCGGGGTTTCATCGTCCCCACCGACACCGCGGGCTTCAAGGCCAACGACATCCATCACAAACTGTCGCTGCGAGCATCGGTGACGAGCGAGTTGGTGTTCGACAATGTCCGTCTCCCCGGCGAAGCCATGCTGCCCGGCGTCGTCGGGATGAGAGGACCCCTATCGTGTCTCAGCGAGGCTCGCTTCGGCATCCTGTTCGGCGTCGTCGGTGCGGCCCGGGCTTGTTACGAAGCGGCGCTCGACTACGCCGGCACCCGCATCATGTTCTCCAAGCCGATCGCCTCGTTCCAGCTCATCCAGCGCCAGTTGGTCGACATGATGGTTGCCAGCAATCGCGGGATGCTGCTGGCGATGCACCTCGGTCGGATGAAGGACGCCGGAAACCTCAGCGCCGAACACATCAGCTTCGGGAAACTCGACAACGTCCGCATGGCGCTCGACGTCGCTCGCTCGGCGCGCAGCGTGCTCGGCGCCAACGGAATCACCCTGGAGTACCCGGTGATCCGGCACATGAACAACCTCGAGTCGGTGTACACCTACGAGGGCACCAACGAGATCCACACGCTAATCCTGGGTCAGGCGATTACAGGGATCGGGGCGTTCTCCTGAGTGGGCGAATCGATGCGACATGGGGACCATCACCTGTCGGCCCGTGCTTGGGCCGACAGGTGATCCCGGAGAGGTCGCATCGATGAATCCGCCATCTTTTGCGTGGCCGGCGGTGCTCGGTTCGCTGGTAGCCGGTCGGGACATCGAGGAGTCTGCGGCCCACGGAGCGATGACCGAGATCATGGAGGGTCGCGCCGAGCCGGCACAAGTGGCGGCATTCATCGTTGCCCTCCGCAGCAAGGGCGAGACGGTCGACGAGATGGTCGGACTGGTCCGGGCGATGTATGACGCCGCGGTCACCGTCGACGTCGGCATTCCGGTGGTCGACACCGCGGGCACCGGAGGTGACCGATCCGGAACCTTCAACATTTCTACAACTGCGGCGTTCATCGCCGCTGGAGCAGGTGCGAATGTCGCCAAGCACGGCAACCGCGCCGCCTCGTCGCGCTCGGGTTCGGCAGACGTGCTTGAGGCGCTCGGGGTCCGCATCGACCTCGCTCCGGAGAGCGTCGCCACGCTCATCCGCGAAGCTGGTTTCGGTTTCTTTTTTGCCCCGCGGTTCCATCCCGCGATGCGGCACGCCGGTCCGGTGCGAATCGCCCTCGGCGTGCCGACGGTGTTCAACTTCCTCGGTCCGCTCGCCAACCCGGCGCGCGCCACGGCGCAGGCGATCGGCGTCTCCGATTCACGGATGGCCGAAACGATGATCGGTGTGCTCCAGCGACTCGGCCGAGAGCAAGCCTTCGTCTTCTATGGAGAGGACGGACTCGACGAGATCACCACCACCGGCACGTCGTTCATCTACCGCCTCCGCCGCGGGGAGGTCACCCACGCCGAGTTCACCCCCGAAGACTTCGGGGTAGCACGCTCTCAGCCCGAGGACTTGAAGGGTGGCGACGCCGCGGCCAACGCGGTCATCACGCGCCAGGTGCTCTCCGGTGCGCACGGACCGCGTCGCGACGTCTCGCTGGTCAATGCGGCGCCAGCCATCGTCGCCGCCGGTCTCGCCGACGGTTTCGGACCAGCCATCGAGCTCGCTGCGGATTCCATCGATTCTGGCCGGGCGGCATCGGTGTTGGAGAAGGTGGTGGCGATGGGGAAGGATCTCCCCTGAGGGAACCCTGGAGTCCTCGGCGGCGTTGGAACCGTATGCGCCGGATTTTCGCCCTCCTGGTGGTGCTTGGTGCGTGCAGCAGTGCCCCCACCGCAGGCACCGTGGCAACCACCAGCACCACGATGAGCACGACCACGACGACGCTGGGTACGACCACGGTGACCGGGCCAGCGGGTACGGAGACCACGACGACGATCGTTCCACGGGTGCGCCCGCAAGGTGAGGACGCTCCTGATTTCACACTTGCCCTCGGGGAGGGTGGAACCTTCGTCCTCAGCGAGGAGCACCGTCCCGTCTTCCTGCTCTTCTGGGCCGAGTGGTGAGTCATTTGCTTGCGGGAACTTCCCGTCATCGATGCGGTCGCATCGGACTACCAGGATCAGATCACCTTCGTTGCCGTCGCCGGGAGGAGCTCGGAGGCGGCATCCCGGGCGCGCGTTGGGGTGTGGTTCGATCCGTCCCGAATCCTGTGGGGCTATGACGACGATCTGTGGGCTCTGTTTGCCGTGTTCGGCCAACCCACCACGATCCTCATCTCCAGCGACGACGTGATCGTCGGCGGCTGGCGTGGTGCGCTGTCGGAGGCAGAATTGCGTGAGGAACTCGACAGGCTGGTCGAGATCGGGTAAGTGTTCTCAGTCCCAGAGGTCGACCTGCGCCAGCCCAGCGGCGCCGAACACCTGATTGACCTCGGAGGCGTGGTAGACGTCGTGGCTGAAGACGCGCTGGAGCACCGAGCCGCGGGTGTGCACCCAGTCGTCGCCCCATTCGGGACGTCTCAATTCCGCGCCGAGCATGTCCAGCGTCCAGGTGTCGAGGCAGTTCTCGACGATGAGGAATGACGTATCGAGAGCCTCGGCGAGCGCTGCGCCCTCCAGGACGTTCTCGAGGTCGTCGTCTCCCGGGCAGTTGTGGCCAGCGTCGGTGAACGGCGTGGTCTCTGCGCCAGCCTCACCGGCGAAGTCACATAGCCAGAACACCCGCTGACAGGCGGCGTGGCCGACGATGGCCCACAACGGCCACTGCTCGGGTGCGGGACGCATCGAGAGTTGTTCATCGGTCAACGCAGCCACGACGTCACGGAATCGCTGGTTGTACCGCGGCCACATGCTGTAGGCCGATCGGATGAATCAGCGAGGTGTTGCTCCCGTCGCTCCACTGATGATCAGGCTTCTGGAGATCGAGCAGCCGTGCGCCCCATCCTTCGGTGGCAACCTTCGAGCGTTCCCTGGCGATGACGTCATCGGGTTCGTGGGTGAGGTCACGCATGACCTGCCAGCGGATCGAGGGGTCGGAGTCCATCAACCAGTCCAGAACGGCCTCGTCCGGCATGTGACCTCCCTCCCGGCGGACGGGCACCCTACTCGCGCTCTTTGGTTTCCTGTCGTACCTGGGTCGTACTTTGTGGGTATGGAAACGATGCGTGCCCACTCGTTGGTCGAGCCTGTGGAGCATCCGATTGACGAGTATGTGCGGTTGCGTGGTGAGGTCACCATGTTGCAGGCGCAGTGTGCTGAGGTGTTGGGCCGGATCGACGGTGAGGGGTTGTTTGCCGACGCCGGGTATCTCTCGGCGGTTTCGCTGGTGCGGGATCGCACCGGTGATTCCTGGGATGCGGCGCGGCGGTGTGTCAGCGAGGCTCGTGGGGTCGCCGAGCATCCCTATCTTCGGGCTGCGTTTGTGTCGGGGGTGATTGATCGTCCTCGGGTGGCGATGCTGCTCGCTGCCTCAAGGGTCTCTCCTGAGCTATTTGCTCGTGATGAGCGGGTGCTGGTTGATGCGGTTGCCCCGCTTCCGATGGGCAAGGCGTTTCGGGTGATCGAGTATTGGAAGCAGGCGGCGGATCGCCAGGCCGCCGCCGTCGACGCCGAACACCTCCACCGGCGCCGCCACCTCCATGTGTCGCGCACCATGGGTGGGATGGTTCGACTCGATGGTGAACTCGACCCTGAGGGCGGCGAGATCGTGATCACCGCGCTGGGTTCGCTGGTCGAGCCCGCCAATTTCGACCCGTCGGAGAGCCGATCCGGTGGGCAGCGGCGCGCCGATGCCCTGGTGGAGTTGTGTGCCGATCATCTCGCCCACGGCGACACCCCGGTATCCGGTGGCACCCGGCCCCAGATCACCCTCACCGCGTCTCGTGAAGTGCTGCGCGGCGAACCGGGCCAGCCTTGTGAGCTCGGCGACGGCGCCGTCGTCGACCCCGAGGTGGCCCGTCGCCTCGCCTGCGACGCCGTCGTCACCGAGGTCATGACCGACGGATCCGGGGTTCTCGACGTCGGCCGCAGCACCCGCAGCATTCCCCCGGCGATCCGCAAGGCGTTGATCATCCGCGACCAGGGCTGCACCCATCCCGGATGCGGCCGACCTCATCGTTGGTGCGATGCCCACCACATCATCCACTGGGCAGACGGCGGACACACCAGCCTCGACAACCTGGTCTTGCTGTGCAGACCCCATCACCGAATGCGACACGAAGGAGCGGTGATGCGCCGGTGAGGCTGCCCTACCGATCCGCTCGTCAGCGCGGACGGTGACGCCTCAGTGTCGCAACGCAAAGCCGCAGGTCGATGCCGCGTAGGCGTCGAGGACGGCCTCGGCCGCCTCAAGCTCGGCCGTGGCTGCGGCGTCGAGGACCTGGGTCGGATCGCCCGTCGCCCCGGTGTGGTCGGTGGCGGCGACCTGGTCGACGAGACCGGCGAACGTCGCCACCGTGGCGGCCATCTCGGTAGGCGCCGATTCCTCGAGCCCGTCGATCAGTCCGGTCAGTTCTGGCCAGTCGGTGAAGTACTGGTTGTGCAAGTTGATGAACGCATCGTTGTTGTTTGCCTGGGACAGCCACGCACAGAATCGCTCGGGCGAGGTGTCTGGGGTGGCGCCTCCGGAGTCGCCGCACGCGGCGATCACGAGCGTTGCGGCAATGGCGAGGGCGAGGCGGCGAGACATTGAAATCCTCCTGTCGAGTCGGAGGACCGCCACCGCCCCTTGTGTCGACCTCGGGGGAATCCTACCGAGCGGGGGCCACGATAGGGTGGAGTCAGAGGAGGTCCTTATTCCTGAATGGTCTGGATTCGTCCCCGTCATTGGCGGGTCGCTCTATGTCGAGATCGATGGGTCGGGTCCAGCGATCGTGCTCGTCCATGCCGGTGTGGCCAACCTTCGGATGTGGGATCACCACATCGCTGCGCTCGCTCAGCACTACACCGTGATCCGGTACGACACGCGCGGGTTCGGGAGGACCGCGTCCGAACACGTCGAGTTCAGCAATCGGGCCGACCTCGTCGCTGCACTCGATCACGCCGGGGCGAAGCTGGCGATCCTCGTGGGTGTGTCGCGGGGTGGCAGCATTGTGCTGGATACCGCCTTGGAGTACTCGGCGCGGACCGCTGGTCTGGTGTTTGTGGCGGGCGGAATCTCCGGCTTCGAGCCCAAGGCGTCGCTGGTTGACCCGGCAGTCTGGGAAGAGGCGGAGGCCCATTGGACTGCCAAGGACTGGGACTGGCTTGCCGACTTCGAGACCGCGCTGTGGGCGGATGGTCCCGGCCAGCCCACCGACCGCGTCGATCCCAAGGTGCGCCAGTCGGTGCACGAGTGGATCCTGTCCAACTACCGCGCCGAGAAGGAGGAGGGGATTCCGCAGACCCTCGTGCCTCCGGCGGTCGGTCGGCTCGGGGAGCTGGCGATGCCGGTACTGGTGGCGATCGGGTTGCGCGATGAGGCGGGAGTGGTCGAGGCCTGCCGCCACCTCGCCGCCTCGGTGCCAGGAGCAGAGGTGGTCGAGTTCGACACAGCGCACATGGTGAACATGGAGGAGCCGGAACGGTTCACCCGGATGCTGCTCGACTTCGCCGCCGCGACCTACTCCTGAAGCGATGCGCCGATGAGGATGGCGTCGAGTGTCGACGTCATCACTGCGGCGTCGACGGCGCCGGAAACCTTGCCGACCACGATGCCGTTGCGGTCGATGAAGAAGGTCTCGGGTACGCCGCGGACACCGAATGCGATCGCAGCGCGGGAGCGGTCGTCCATGGCAACGGGATAACCCCTGCCCAACTCGTCGAGGAAAGCGATCACATCGTCGAGTTCGGACTGGTAGGCGACACCGAGCACGGTCACACCGGCACTCTCATACGCTGAGGCCGCCGCCACCAGCACGGCGTGCTCCTCGCGGCACGGGACACACCACGGTGCCCAGAAGTTGACGACGAGCACGTCACCGGCAAAATCGGCGAGGGTGAGGGTTTGAGAGTCCTCGATCGCGATCACGGAGATCGCCGGGGCGGGTTTCCCCACCAGGGGGGATGGCCCGAGGGTCGGATCGGTGCCGAACCGGGAAGCGAACACCACCGCAACTCCGGTGATCACCACGATCCCAACGATCACGCCGACCCAGACCCAGGAGCGTCTCATTCCCCGGCCTCGGCGATCATCTGCTCGGCCTGGCTAACGATCTCGGGGGGAGCCTCCCCGGATGCCAGCACCGCCTCGAGGAGGGGGACGGCCCGCATCCGGTCGTCGAGTCCGTGGTAGATGGCATTGGCCAGGAGCCAGGTGGCGAGCATGTCGCCTGGTGCTGCCTCCAGACTCTGTTCGATGAGGGCGACCCCGGTGGCAGCATCACCCGAGAGATACGTCATCCACCCCATGTACATCAGAGCCTCGGGGTTGCGCTCCTCACGCTCGAGGACCTCGAAGTAGTGGGGGAGCGCCGACGAGAAATCTCCAGCCTCCACGTAACGCCGGGCGAGGGCAAGGCGCATCGAGATGACATCGGGGTTGGCGGCGACGACCGCCTCCATCTCCTCGTTGCTGATCGTGGAGAGGTCGACGGATGAGGTGTCTCGTCCGCCGGTGGCGAAGCCCCCTTCAGGCCGAGGCTGGATTGCCTTCACCAGTCCGAAGACGATGAGGGCGGCGATCACGGAGAACCCAGCGACGGCAACTGCGACGCGTCGCGGCGAGCGGCCCGCAACCGGCGGCGCCAGTACCGAGTCCAGGTCGCGGAGGGCTGCGGCGGCCTCGGCCTCATAGCGAAGACGGAGGTCGGCGGCAGATTCGGCATCGATCTCTCCCGACTCCACCTGGGTGTCGAGGGCAATGAGGTCGTCGAGGGCGCGGTCGCGGCGCTGTTCGAGCAGGGTGCGCACCTCGGCGCTCATTGCGCCTTCCGGTCGCGGAGGGCGGCCTGCACTCGCTGACGATCGGCATCGTCTAGGGCTGGGATGGCTCCGATGCGTCGCCGGGTGATCACGACAGCGACTCCGGCACCGGCGGCGAGCAACGGGAGCACCCACAACAAGGCAGTGCGCCCGCCGCTGGGGGGATCGAGGAGGACGTCGTCGCCGTAGGTGGCGACGAAGAAGTCGACGATCTCGTCGTCGGTCCATCCGTCAGCAACTCGCTCCTCGATAACGACGAGCAGTTCTCTGGCGAGGTCGGCTGGCGACGAGGCGATCGACTCATTGGTACAGATCGGGCACTTGAGGACAGTGGCCAGGTGATGCACCCGGTCGGCATCGGAGGGTGGCGATGAGGCGAGCACGACGACCGCCACCGCAAGGGAGGCGACGATGACCCCGATTGCGGTGAGGTTCTTGACCCGCTCAGACATCGGCAGTCTCCACCAGCAACGCGGTGCGCTGCCGAGTACGCCGTCCCACGAACGACAATGCACCGCCGCCGACGACAACGAGTCCGCCGAGCCACAGCAGCCACATCAGCGGGAACCGGTAGGCATCGAGGGTGACCTGACCCGAGCCCTCCTCGATGCGCACCAATGAGAGATACACATCCTCGCGAATCCCGGTGTGCACCGAGGGTGTCGGGATCGCCTGCACCTGGTTGGGGTACTGGGTCAGAGCCGGACGCAGGCTGCCGAGGTCGGTGCTGCCCCGTGACAGCGCGATGGTGGCGCCGATCACGGTGCGGTGTTCCTGTTCACTGACGAACGGCGCCACATAGGAGAGGGTGTACCCGTCGAAGTCGGCTGATCCGCCAACCTCGATCGTGACCGTCTCGCGGTTGTCAAAGGAACCGGAGAAAGCGATCGCCACGGCCACCAGTGCCACGCCGACGTGCGACACCATCCCTCCCCAGTACCCGGGGTCGGAGCGGTACAGGCCGGCGGCGGCGCGTCCGTA
>JBBTKD010000043.1:9929-17252 GCA_038059105.1 Actinomycetota bacterium
CGCCGGGTGCGCTCCAGCCACGCGGTCGATCCGTCGCCGGCGACGAGGGCGGCGATGGCAAAGGCAAACGGCACGGTCATCCCGACGAACCCCAGATACAGGATCGGTGGGTGGATCGCCATGAGGATGTGGTTCTGCAGCAGCGGGTTGGCTCCGGAACCATCGAATGGGACCGGGCTGATCGTGGTGAACGGGTTGGCCGCGGTGAGCATCATCCCGAAGAAGAACACCGCGACGACGCCCATCACTGCGAGGGCCGCCGCACCGATGCGATCACCCTCGATGACGCTGCGACGTACCCACATGGCGTATCCGGCGAGCACCAGACCCCAGAGCACGATGCTTCCTTCGAGTGCTGCCCAGGCGGCGGCAATGGTGAAGAAGAGCGGGGTCGATCGGGTGTGGTTGTCGGCGACGTAGCGCAATGAGAAGTCGTCGGTGATCAGGGCGAGTTCGAGCGCACCCATAGCGACCACGGCACCGAGCAATAGACCCCACACCGGGATGCGCAAACGCTCAGCACCGATGCCCCCGCGGAGGAAGACCCGGGCTCCCCCGATGACCAACGCGACGGCGCTCACCAGCGCAAGGGCAACACCGACAACGCCGAGCATTCCGATCACGGGTAACGCGAGTCCGGGGTATAGACCCCGCCCTCATCCGTTCGGTACTGCTCGTCGTGTTTGATGATCATCGAGTCGCTGGAGAACGTGGAACCATCCCAGGTTCCCTCGACCACTACCCCTATGCCCTCGCGGAAGAGCTGCTGCGGGGCACCGTGGTGCTCGACCTCGACGGTGGCGATCCCGTCCGTGATGGCAAACCGAACCTCGCCACCAGTCTCAGCGACGGACCCGGGAACCACCTGGCCTCCGAGGCGGAAGCGTCCCGCCTCGATGGCACCGGCATCGTCGACGATCTCGGACGGCACGCGGTAGTACACGAGGTTGTCGCGGAGATTGAAGACGAGGAACCCGATGAGGACGGCGAGCAGACCGCCCGCCGCCACGATGAACAGCCGGTAGCGCTTCACTTCAGACCAGCGCTTCGACGCAAGGCCCTGGACCTTCGCACCAACACCGCGGTGTACGTGATGAGGGTTCCATAGACGATGCCGAACGCCAGCGTCACCCATGCCCAGTCGCTCATCGTCCACCTCCCACGATCGGGGGGACCGCAACGCCCGAGCCCGCCACAGGCTCGCCCGCCGACGGTGCGGCGATGAGGTCCTCGAGCCGGTTGACCTCGGCGCGGCGAGACACCAGGGCGGCGAAAACGACGGTAAAGGCGAAGACGGCAGCAAGGAGCGCTGCCAGCAACGGGCCGTCGATCTGGGGGTCGCCGGGGCGGAGCACCGTCGCTGGCTGGTGGAGTCCTCGCCACCACACCACGGAGAAATGGACGAGAGGAATCTGAGCGACGGCGACGATGCCGTAGACCGAGGCGCGCCGAGCGCGCACTTCGGGGTCATCGAACGACCGTCGCAATGCGAGATAGCCGAGGTAAACGAAGAACATCACCGCGGTGAGCACGAGGCGGGCGTCCCACGTCCACCACACCCCCCACACCGGCTTGCCCCAGATGCTGCCGGTGACCAATGCGAGGCCGGTGAAGACCACCCCGACCTCGCCGGAGGCGCCGGCAATGTGATCCCACCGCATCCGCCGTGTCCTCAAGTACGCGATCCCGGCGACGAGCGTCGTGGCGAACGACAGGTAGGCGAGCCATGCAGATGGCACGTGCACGTACATCATCCGCTGCAGGTCGCCCTGAACGGCATCGGGGGGAACGACGAGTCCGAGGACGAGGGCGGTGGCGAGCATCAGCCCGGCGGCGACGTCCAGCGGCTTGATCACGATTCCTCCAGCGGGCGGGCGGTGAGTACTCCCGCCAGGGCGAGGATCACATCCACGACGCAGAGCAGGAGGAGCCAGCGGAGGATACCGGCACTGGCCCGCAAGCCTTCCGTCGCCTGTGCGGCCGCAAGCAGCAGGGGAACCGACACGGGCACGACGAGAAGCGGGGCGAGGCTGCTGCGAGCCCCCGGGCCGCTGGTCACGGCGGTGGCGATGGTTCCCACCATCGCCAGGCCGGCGCAGGTGAGGGGGAGGATCGCACCGAGCCAGGCGGGGTTGGCGATCTCGGGGTCATACAACATGAAGGTCACCGTTCCGGCGACGACGGCAAAGAGCGTGAGCAGGACCGTGCCTGCCATCGCCGCCGCGGCGAAGCGGGCTGCGGGGTCGACGCCGAGGAGCGTCAGCGTGTCGCGCCTCGATTCGCTCAGTGACGCACTTTGGCGTTGGGACACGAGAGTCCCGAACAGCAGGAGGACCACCCAGAACAGCCCGGGGCCGATCCGGTCGAGGAGCGGGGTGTCGATCCCGATCGCCATCGGCACCACAAGGAGCGCCACCATTCCGAAGGGGACGATCACGAGCGTCACTTCTCCGGCGCGTCGTTCGTCGCGGAGGTGTGCCCGGAAAAGGATGGCGATGTGGCGGATCACGGTGTCGCCTCGATGAGCGAGCCGTTTCGGATCTCGACGGCGCGATGGATGATCGAAATCGCCCGCTCTCTCTCGTGAGAAACCAGCACGACGGCTCCGCCCCGTGCGGTTACCTCTGCGGTGACATGGGCCACGAGTTTCGAGGCATCGGGGTCGAGTCCCACGTGGGCTTCATCGAGCAGGAGCAGTCTCGGAGCAATGAGCAGCATGCGGGCGAATTCGGCGCGGCGCCGCATCCCGTTGGAGCAATGCATCACCCGCCGCTGCGAGGCACCGGACAGGCCGACGTCGGACAGCGCCTCGTCGGCTGCCGAGCGGGGAACACCGCTGAGGGCCGCCACGAGGTGAAGGTTCTCGGCGAGGGTGAGGTGGATAGCGAGGGCAGGTTCGTGGGCGACGAGACCGATCTGAGGGCGAATGGTCTCGACCTCAGAGGAGGCAAGCCGGGCACCGAGGACGGTTCCCATCCCCGAGGACGGCCGCAACAGCGTCGCCAGAACCCGCAGCAGGGTGGTCTTGCCGGAGCCATTGCTGCCGAACAACCCGACCGCTTCGCCCGGTTCGATCCGCAGCCCGATCTCGCGCAGCACCAGGGCGCCGGATCGACGCACGCTGACGCCATCGAGTGTGACGAGGGGAGAGGACATCGGGGGAGGAGTGTACGGAGCGGCCGCGCTCACACTTGCCTGCGGCGATGACGCTGCCGCCAGACTCCAAACCCTGCGAAGACGACGATGCCGAGCACGACGACGTAGGAAGCGGTGAGACCCGCCCCGAGCACCGGACGCATTGGTTCGGTGATGGCCCGGGTCGAAGCAGCTGTCATCAGCGCTGCGAGTGTCGCCGCTCCGGTACCGGGATGACGACGCCACAGGCGAAGGACTGCAAGACCGGCGGCGATGAGGAGCAGCGCCGCATACAGCTCCACGGGATGCCGGTCGACTCCGCCTGGCGTGGCCGACCATCCCCAGGGGAGTCCGGTCGGGGAGCCGAGGCAGGCGTCGCGCAGCAGGCAACCGGCATGCCACCCTGCCAGTCCGAACATCGCACCAGGGGCGAGGGCGTCGAGCCCCGGCCAGAGTGCAGCCCGGGAGAACCAGCCGCAGACCAGCACGGCTGTCGTCGCGGCGGCAATCGTGTCCACCCCGCCGCGCACGATGAGGATGTCCCCGGGGTGTGCCAGCGGGTTTGTTCCGGTGGCGATCATCGCCCACAGCCTTCCGATGATGAGCCCGGCAATGACACCGGTCACGAGGAGATCGGACGAGCTGCGGCGCACGGCCGGGTCGGCGCGATGGATCAGGGCCAACGAACCCCAGGCGGCGGCGAAGCCGCCGGCAGCCGCGCCGAGCAAGCGGAACTCCATCAGCCCGCCCGAGCGATCGTGTCGATCCACAGCGCCAGGGTGCGCTGGTCGATCACGCCGCGGTGCACATAGGCGAGCTCGCCACCGGCGTAGAAGAAGTAGGTGAGTGGGACGCCGACTCCTCCAAATTCGGCGGGAACGGCTCCCGAGGGATCGAAGCGGTGTTCGATCGCGGTGAGACCGAACTCGGCGATAAACCTCCTGGCGCCGTCCTGGGTATCCCGCACATTGATGCCGATGAACGTGACGCTCCCGCCCCACTCGGCGGCGGCGGCGCGCAACAGGGGTGCTTCAGATCGACAGGGGGCGCACCACGACGCCCATATGTTCACGACGACCGGATCCGGCGACGCGTCAAGTCGTGCCCGTAACTCGGTCGGCGCGATGCCGGGAAGCTCCGGGACGTCGGTGATGTCCACCGAACCGGCGCCGCACGCCGCCGTGAGCAACACAAGAACGACGGTGGCGAGGAAACGGGTGGAACGCTTGCTGATGTCGTCGGTCCTCGGCCGCAGCGTGAGGCGCATCGGCCTCGGAGGGTAGCCGTGCAATGGATAGCTACCGTCTCCGGAATGAAGCCGCCGACCATCGACGATGTCCGGCGCGCCGGCGAGATCCTCGCCGGTGTCGCAGTCAGGACGCCGCTCGTGGCGTCTCCAGCGCTGACGGGGCGCTGCGGGCGACCGGTGTTCGTCAAACCCGAGACGATGCAGGTGACGGGGTCGTTCAAGTTCCGCGGGGCGTTTCACTTCGTGTCCCGCATCCCCGAGGCCGAGCGAGGGCGCGGTGTGGTGGCATATTCATCGGGGAACCACGCTCAAGGCGTCGCCGCTGCTGCCGCCCGCTTCGGGGTTCCCGCCACCATCGTGATGCCCTCCGACGCCCCGGCGATCAAGATCGCCAGGACCAGGGCCCACGGTGCCACCGTCGTGGGTTACGACCGGGAGAGCGAGAGCCGCGAGGAGATCGCCGCCGGGATCGCGGCCGACACCGGGGCGACCATGCTCCCGCCCTTCGACCATCCGTGGACGATCGCCGGTCAGGGCACGATCGGTCTTGAGATCGCCGCCGACTGGAACCCGACTGACCCGGCCCCGATCGTGCTCGTCCCGTGCGGCGGCGGGGGACTCGCTTCCGGTATCGCGATCGCCCTCGCCGCCGTTCTTGCCGGAGCATCGGTTCACCTCGTCGAGCCCGATGGGTTCGACGACCATGCCCGCTCGCTTGCCGCCGGTCACCGTGTGGGGATCGATCGCACCAGCGGATCGATCTGTGACGCCCTGCTGAGCCCCATGCCCGGCGAGCTGACATTTGCGGTGAACCAGCGCCTGGCGGGTGGGGCGCACGTGGTGAGTGATGAGTCGGTCCTCGCCGCGATGAGGACGGCGTTCGAGGAGCTCAGGCTCGTCGTCGAACCCGGCGGAGCGGTGGGGCTCGCCGCGCTCCTTGACGGCATGGTCCCTGGCGCGGGACCCGTGGTCGTGGTGCTCTCCGGCGGCAACGTCGACCCGGCACTGTTCGCCAGGGCGATCGGCGCAAGCTGAGCCTCACACCGCGATTCGGGTGAGAGCGGTTACCGGGCGCGAGGGCAAGGCCAGCGGTGCCGACGCCTCGATGAGCGTGACGTCCGGCGCCTCGAGCCACCGCCACAAGAGGTGAGCCTCTTCGGCATCGACGGTAGAGCGGGCAACCTCTTCGGGCTGTCCATCCCCGGATGCCGGCAGCAAAGGCGGTCGGTCGCCGCTCGGCCATGACATCACCAGTCGCCCGCGGTCGATGAGAGCGCCACCGTCGCGGCCTTCGACGCGAAGCAGGCCAGCATCCTGCATCGCCTGCCATGCGCGGCGTCGCTCCAATGCGGCGGCAAGCGCCCGATACCGGTCGCGGACCCAGCCTGCTTCCTCGAATCGTTGCTCCCGAGCGAGGCCGGCGATCCGCGATTCGAGTGGGTCGAGCAGGATGCCCGGATCGTGATCGACGCCCCGCTGAACCTTCGCTACCACCGACGCATATTCGGACTCCGACAAGGTGCCGTCGCAGGGGCAGAGGGCCGAACCCAACTGGGCAAACGAGCACGGTCCCGGCCGTGAACCGGGGGGATGCGTGCAGCGGCGCACCGGAACCGCATCCCAGATTGCCTCCATCACGGTGCGTGCGGTGGACATCGACCGGAACGGGCCGAGGTGGAAGTGTGCTCCAGGTGCAACGGTCCGGGCCAATGAGAGCCGCGGGAACCGCTCTGCAGTGAATCGGACGTAGTGAGCCGACCCGGAGGGCTTCGACCGCCGGTTGTGTCTCGGGCGATGCGCCGCGATCAGCCGCAACTCGGTGACTTCGGCTTCGAGCTCGGTGGCACACACCCGATGATCGACGGTGACGAGTTCGCGCAGCATCTGTTCGATCGATCTTCGCGTGTCGCCGTAGAAGTAAGAGCGCACTCGCGAGCGAAGGTCCTTGGCTTTGCCGATGTAGAAGACCTCGCCGCGCCGATCCCGGAACAAGTACACCCCGGGACGCCGGGGGAGTGAATCGGCGAGTGCGATCTTGCGATAGTCGGCCCGCCCCCGGGCGGTGGGAAGTGCCAGCAGGTCATCGAGATGGGTGACCCCGATCGACCCGGCACGTTCGAGGAGGCTCCAGAACACGTGTGCGGTTGCGGTGGCGTCTTCGAGGGCTCGATGGGTCGGAGTCACCGGAGAGCGGAAGTGGCCAGCAAGCGTGCCGAGCCGGAGGTCGCGGGTCTCCCTACCGAGGAGGCGGCGCGCCAGTGCCAGCGTGTCGACCGTGCGATTGGGAAGTCGCCCATACCCGTTGGCGACCGCGGCGGCGTTGAGATAGCCGAGGTCGTAGCGAACGTTGTGGCCGACGATGACCGCATCGCCGATGAATTCGAGGAGTGTGGCGATCGCCTCGGACACCCCCGGAGCGCCCACGAGCATGCTGTGGGTGATCCCCGTCATGATCGTGATGAACGGCGGAATCGGCAGACCCGGATTCACCAATGTCTGAAACGTCCCCCGGGGTTCACCGCCGACGTATCGGATCGCCCCGATCTCGGTGATGCCGAGGTCGGAGGCGACGCCACCGGTGGTCTCGATGTCGAGGACGCAGAACGGCACCTGCGACAGGTGCGCTCCCATGTCCTCAAACGTTCGCTGATCGGGGAGCGGCACCGGCCTCCACGGAAGGGGACCTGATGCTACCCGAACAGGTGTTCGCCCCCAAGTAGTCTGGGTAGATTGGCCTCATGACTCACCGCAAGGCCAAGGACGTTGCTTGGACAGGGGCGGGGACCGAGCATTTCACCGGCGAGGTCCGGTTCGGCCCGCTCCAGGCTCCGCACCAGCCTGCCGATCTCAACGTCCTCGCCGTCGACTTCGCCGCCGGGGCGCTCAGCGACTGGCACTCGCATCCGGCGGGGCAAGTCTTGTATGTCGTCTCGGGCACG
>JBBTKD010000044.1:0-4117 GCA_038059105.1 Actinomycetota bacterium
GGGTCTCGCGGTCGTCACCTTCTCTGCAGCGACGGCAGCGTTTCGCAAGGTCATCTCATAGTGCTCCGGACGGGTGCCCGACCGGCGGTGGCGGGATCGACGACGCGCCCCCCGATGGGACGGCTCCCTACACTCGCCGCCCGTGCGACTCAGCGTTCTCGGATCCAACGGAACCTACCCGACACCTGATCGACCCGCCTCCGGATACCTCGTGGGGTCGGGTGCGACGACGCTGCTCCTCGACATTGGGCCGGGGGTGTTTCCCGCACTGTTGGCGGCAGGTCGGCTGCCCGATGCGATCGTCATCTCCCATGTGCACTCGGATCATTGCCTCGACCTGCTGGCCCTGTTCAACTACCTCCGTTTCGACGCCCCCGGCCAATGGGGGATCCCGGTGCTGGCGCCGCCCGGGGTCATCGATCGGCTCGCCGCATTCGTCGGTGCCGGGCCGGATCATGACTTCTTCCGGGCATTGCGGCCGCAGGTGATAGCGCCCGGCGCCGCTGTCGAGGTCGGGGAGCTCCGGATTCATTTCGGTGCGGTCACCCATCCGGTTCCGGCGGTGTCATGTCGCGTCGAGGGACGCGGCAAGACGATCGTCTACAGCGGCGACACCGGACCGGGTGGCGATCTCGTCGAGTTGGCCGCCAAGGCCGACCTCCTGCTTTGCGAAGCCACCTTGCAGGGATCACCTAGCGGCGAGCGGTACCCGTATCACCTCTCTGCCGCCGAGGCCGGCGTGGTGGCGAGAGAGGCTGCAGTTCGCATCCTCGTGCTGACCCACATCGCCCCGCTGCTCGACCCCGAAGTCTCCGTCCGCGAGGCAGCAGCCGAGTTCACCGGACCGATTCGCTACGCCGAGCCTGGTCTGGAGGTAGCACTGTGAGGACACCCAACGAGCTTCGCCCAATCGTGATAACTCGCGGGTATACCGAGATGACTCCGGGCTCCGTGCTCATGGAGATGGGACGCACCCGGGTGTTGTGCACCGCATCTTTCGACGACGACATCCCTCGCTGGATGCGCGACCAGGGAAAGGGCTGGCTCACCGCCGAATACAACATGCTCCCCGGTTCCAGTCCCGAGCGGGTGTCGCGTTCCTCGGTGTCCGGGGGACGTACCAAGGAGATTCAGCGTCTCATCGGACGCTCGCTGCGTTCGGTGGTCGATCTCTCTGCGATGGGTGCCGCGGTGCTGCGCATCGACTGCGATGTACTCCAAGCCGATGGGGGCACCCGCACTGCGGCGATCACCGGGGCATGGGTTGCGGTCAAAGACGCCGTGGCGGCGGGGCTGGCATCGGGGCTGATCACCGAAGATCCCGTGCGCGATCACTGCGCCGCGGTGAGCGTCGGCATGATCGCCGGTGTTCCCACCCTCGACCTCGAATACACCCAGGATGCCGGTGCCGAAGTCGACCTGAATGTGGTCATGACAGGTTCCGGCCGACTCGTCGAGGTCCAGGGGACGGCCGAAGGAAAGCCTTTTGGACGCGACGACCTCGATCACATGCTCGATCTCGCCACGACCGGTATCGCCGCGCTCTGCACCGCCCAGAAGGCGGCGCTGGCCGAGTGATGACGCGACGCTTGGTGCTGGCCACCAAGAACCCGGACAAGGCGGGGGAGATGCGGAGCGTGCTGCTCCGGTTGATTCCCGACGTCGAGGTCGTCGACGGCCTCGACTGGGACGACGTCGCCGAGACGGGGGCGACCCTCGAGGAGAACGCCGTCCTCAAGGCGCAGGCGGTTTCCTCCGCAACGGGGCTGCCGGCCCTGGCGGATGACACCGGTCTCGAGGTCGATGCGCTCGACGGCGCTCCGGGCGTGCGCACGGCTCGCTTCGCCGGGCCGGCGGCGACCTACGCCGAGAACAGGGCGGCGCTGCTCGCCGCCCTGAGCGAGGAGGTCGACCGGCGGGCGCGTTTCCGCACCGTCGTCGCCCTCGCCGACGCCGACACCCTGGTCACCGCCTCCGGAACGGTGGAGGGTTCGATCGCCCTGAACGAGCGGGGCGGCGGGGGATTCGGCTACGACCCCATCTTCGAGGTGGAGGGTCGCACCCTGGCGGAGATGGGGGTGGCGGAGAAGAACACCCTCAGCCACCGCGCCCGCGCCCTCGAGGCTCTGGCCCGGAAGCTCCGCTGACAAGGGCCGAAGGCCCTGGCCGCGGGCGGAGGGAGGTTGTACGGTGAGGGTGCGACCTGGGAGGCAGGATGACCGGGTGGAATCCCCGAAACATCGTGGTCGGTGTGGATGGTTCGGAGCAGAGCCGCCGGGCCGCAGAGACGGCGGCGGCGATCGCCAGGAACCACGGCGCCAGGCTCCATGTGCTCACCGTGGTCCGACCCCCCGAAGGGTGGTGGGGGGTGGTCGGCTCGCCGCCACCCGCAGACGCACTGGCCGCGTCGATGGAGCACGCACAGCGCACCGCACTCGACGCGACCCTCGAGCAGGTCGACACCGCCGGACTCGATGTGGTTGCCTCCGAGGAGATCGGCGACCCCTCGTCGGCGCTCATCGAGTACTGCACGCGGATCGACGCCGACCTGCTGCTCGTGGGTCGCCGCGGCGCAGGCATGGTGGAGCGGATCGTTCTGGGTTCGGTGGCAGATCGACTGGCACACCATGCCCCGTGTGCGCTCCTCATCGTGCCGTAGGCGATACAGTCACCCGTGCTGAGCCGGCGATCCCCGATGTGCGAAAGGTGGCGACGGACCATGCCCAGGACGGTCGCGGTAGTTCTGGTCGGTTTCTCGATGTTGATCGCGGCCTGCGGTGACGACGATCTCGGTCGGGTGGCGACGACCGCCGCCACCACGGTCACGACCGGCGCCACGTCGACGACGGGTTCGGGCATCACGGCGGCAACGGTGCCGCCCCTCGACGGAGGGTGCGCGGTCGAGGCGACGGGCACCGACCCGATCTCCTGGACGGGTCCCAACGACATCAGCGCCTTCACCACCGACTACTGGTACACCGAGGACGAGCTGCGGCAGCAGTGGGAGTTCGTCGGCGATCCCACCCTGGGGGCCTTTGAAGAGAGGATCGCCTCGGGTCTCCCGGTATTCACCTTCTTCCTCTTCAATTGCCAGGGGACCGAGCAGGCTCTCGTGTCTCTGTATGTGTCGGATGCAACCACCCGCACCGACTTCCCCCTCGGTCCGGGCACGTACCCGATCCGCGCCGGGTTCTTCGGCGGCGGTGACCTCGGACCGGCGGAGTTCGCGGTGATCTTCTCGCCGAACGCGACCGAGGTCTGGGGGTTCGACGGCGAGGGCGTGCTGAACATCACCGAGTGGAGCGGCGAGCGCGTGGTGGGTAACTTCGCCTTCAACGTGGTCGAGCAGTTCTCCGACACGCCGGGGTCGGTGTCGGTGTTGGTCTCGTTCGAGATGACCTGCCAGGCCAGCGCCCAGTGCTGATCGCGGACGCGAATCGGGGCCGGCATGACCGGCCCCGATTCCGCGTTCGCGCTCTCAGCCGGAGACGACCAGCTCGCCCTCCATCCCGGAGTCGAAATGGCCCTCGAGCGCGCAGATGACCTGATAGGTCCCCGCGGCGGGAGCGGTGAAGGTGTCGCTCGCGACGGCACCGGTCGCCGCCTCCATCTCCCAGTACACGAGGTTTTCGGCGAACTCGGCCTCCGAGGTGATGGGCGAGTTCATGATCACCCACTCGTGATCGTCGTCGCCGGCGTTCGTCAGGGTCAGCGTCACTTCTACGCCGGCGGCCACGGTCCATAGGTCCGGGCTGAAGGCGAAGTTGGTGGCGGTGGCCGCAATCTGCGTGCCCTCGCTACCGGCATCGTCGTCACCACACGCGGCGACGACGAGCGCCAGTACGGCGAAGACGACGCCCGACATCAACGATCGTTTCACTTGGTTCCTCCTCGGGTGGCAGATGTCAGATGCCAGAGGGTTGACGCCTGGCACCGTCGGGCTGGCCGGATTCGAACCGGCGACCCCCTGCTCCCAAAGCAGGTGCGCTGCCAAACTGCGCTACAGCCCGTCGCGTTCATTGTGGCACCGGTCTCGGCTGATGAATGCGTTGATGTTCGGGGCTAGTCTCCCTTGTTCGGGGTCGCTAGCTCAATGGCAGAGCAACGGGCTCTTAAC
>JBBTKD010000045.1:0-1172 GCA_038059105.1 Actinomycetota bacterium
GCCATCTGCCATCTGCCATCTGCCATCTGCCATCTGCCATCTGCCATCTGCCATCTGCCTTCTGCCATCTGCAATCCCCCCTCACACGACCACACCAACCGACAAAAGAGACGCGAAACTCCACCCATGCCCGAACTTCCCGATGTCGTCGTCTACCTCGAGCGTCTCGAGGCGCTCGTGGGAAGGCGGCATCTGCTGCGGATTCGGGTGGCGAGTCCCTGGGTGCTGCGCACGTTCGATCCCCCGGTGACCGCCGTCGAGCGCAAGCGGGTCGTCGGGTTTCGCACGATCGGTAAGCGCCTGGTGATCGCTCTCGAAGACGACCTCTTCGTGGTCATCCATCTCATGATCGCCGGTCGACTGCGACTGCGTCCCCCGGGGACTCTCATCCCGGCAAAGCGCGGGCTCGCCGCCTTCGACTTCTCCGACGCGACATTTCTCCTCACCGAGGAAGGCACGCAGAGGCGGGCGAGCATCCACATCGTGCGCGGTGAGGAGGCCCTCGACAAGCACGACCGCGGCGGGGTCGAGCCGTTTGCGATGACGGTGGCGCAACTCGGTGGAGCGCTCCGCCGCGAGCGCCACACGCTGAAGCGCGCCCTCACCGACGCCCGGCTGATCTCGGGGATCGGCGGCACCTATGCCGACGAGATCATGCATCGGGCCAAGCTCTCCCCAATCGTGCACACCGACAAGCTGGTGGATGACGACATCGAACGCCTCCACGCCGCAACACGCGCGGTTCTCACCGAGTGGACCGACCGGCTGCGGAAGGAGGTCGGGGACGGCTTCCCCGAGAAGGTCACTGCATTCCATGACCAGATGGCGGTCCATGGGAAGTTCGGCAAGCCGTGCCCGGTCTGCGGAGCGCCGGTGCAACGCATCGTCTACTCGTCGAACGAGACCAACTACTGCCCGGGTTGCCAAACCGGAGGCAAGATCCTCGCCGACCGCGCCCTGAGCCGACTGTTAAAGGAAGACTTCCCGAGGAAGTTGGAAGACCTCGAGTAACCCGGTTCCATCTGGTGCCTGGAGCCTGGTGCCTACTGCCGGCTCCACTCGATCGTCTTCGCCAGGCCGTCGGGAAGTGCGGTCCAGGCTTCCCAGCCCAGTTCTTTCTTGGCGCGTGATGGATCGACCACCGAGCGGTACACGTCTCCGGGTTTGGCGGG
>JBBTKD010000046.1:0-6456 GCA_038059105.1 Actinomycetota bacterium
GCCGCAGGCGACCGACCTTTGCCCATTGCGGAGGCCCCGCAGGGGCCGACCTCGCGACCGACCTTTGCCCATTGCGGAGGCCCCGCAGGGGCCGACCTCGCGACCGACCTTTGCAGGAGCATGGCCGAAGGCCGTGTGACGATCGCGGGGGCCGCCGCCAGGCGGCCCCCTCCATAACCCGTGGCAACGCCTAGCCTCGCGCGCCCCATGCGCATCCTCGTCACCGGCGCCACCGGCTACATCGGCGGACGCCTTGTTCCCCGACTCCTTGACGCCGGGCACGAGGTCAGATGCGTGGCGCGCAACCCCCAGAAGCTCTCGCTGTATCCATGGAGGCATCGGGTCGAGGTCGCCGGCGGTGATGTACTCGATGAACGAGCAATCAAAGACGCCCTCGTCGGGTGCGACGCTGCGGTGTACCTCGTGCATTCGATGTCTGCGGGCAAGGACTTCAGCCGACTCGATCGGCGTGCCGCGCTCACCTTCCGCTCCGCCGCGGCCGATGCCGGTATAAGGCGCATCGTCTACCTCGGAGCTCTCGGCACCGAGGGCGTCGCCCGATCCCGCCATCTGCGCAGTCGCCACGAGGTTGGCCACATCCTTGCCGGAGGCTCGACGCCGGTGACAGAAATACGCGCCGCCGCGATCGTCGGATCAGGATCACTCTCCTTCGAGATGTTGCGTTCCCTGACCGAAGTTCTCCCGGTGATGACCACACCGAAATGGGTGCGCACTCGCTGTCAGCCGATTGCGGTGAGTGACGTACTCGAAATCCTCCGGGGCGCGGTCGAGGACGAAGCGACGGAGAGCCGGGTTGTCGAGGCCGGTGGTCCCGACGTCCTGACCTACGGGGACATGATGCGGGTGTACGCCGAGGAAGCCGGGCTTCGACGCCGGATCTTGATCCCGATCCCTGTGCTCAACCCCTGGCTCTCGTCGTGGTGGATCGGTCTCGTCACGCCGCTGCCCACCAAAGTGGCGCGGCCTCTCGTCGAGAGCATGCGTACCGAGGTCGTAGTCACCACGCCCCAAACTCTGGTGCCCATCGAGCAGACGCCGTTTCGGGTCGCGGTGCGCCGCGCCCTGAGCCGGCTGCCCGGCGGGGTGATCACCCGCTGGTCGGACGCGGCGTCGCAGCCGGCCGCACCTACACCTACCGATCCTGAATGGTCGGGTGGCACCGTGTTCATGGATCGCCAAGTGATGCCGACTGACACGGACGCCGACCATCTCTTCTGGGCATTCAGCAGGATCGGGGGCCGCGTCGGCTACTACGGGCTCGACTGGGCGTGGCGGATTCGCGGTGTTCTCGACCGTCTGGTCGGAGGCGTCGGCTTGCGACGCGGGCGCCGACACCCGACGGAGGTGCGCATCGGCGAGGCCGTTGACTGCTGGCGGGTCGAGGACGTCGTCCCCGGCGAGAGCCTGCGCCTGCTGGCCGAGATGCGGCTCCCTGGCAACGCCTGGCTCGAATGGGAGATTCGCGAGACCGAGTTCGGCACCGACCTCATCCAGACCGCCTGGTTCCGTCCACGCGGTCTGGCAGGACGGGTCTACTGGTACCTGATGCTGATCCCGCATCGCATTGTCTTCCCGCGAATGGCACACCGAATCACTGCTGCCGCCGAGGAACGCGGATTCGCCTGCCGATGAACGACCTGGAACACACCGGTGGTGAGCCACTCGCGCCAACACCTCCCTATCCGCCACTCACCGCCCTCGATCCGGATCCCTTCCGCAGAACCCTGGTCCAACAGGGTGAAACCTTTTCACAGATCGTCGATCCCGACAGCGGCGCACACCTTCCCATCGCCGAGGGTTAGGCAACCGCCTCGTAGTTCAAGCGGGAAACGCTCGTCAAGTCATCACCCGTGGGTTGCCGATGCAGGGAGATGCGCCCTCGGAATGCCCTCGCCGCCCTCCTGCTCGTGGCCGCGTGCGGCGAGGCTGCCCCGCAGCAGGACTTCGTGCCCGTTGCTGATCGGGTCGCTGTGGAAGCGACGGTCTCCACCACCACCACGACGACCAACCCGCAACACCAGATCGACCCGACAACGCGCAACCCCTTCGAACAGCCGTAGACCGCGCTCCGGCCCTCCGGCTGGAGCCTGGTGCCTGGTGCCTGGTGCCTGTCTCCTGTGGATAACTCCGCAAACTTTCGGTAACCCTGTGTCACCCGAGGAGTAACCGGAGGGTCTAATCACCCGGTAAGGGGAAAACACACAGGAGGTACCCTTCGTGGAACTCGTAATCCTCGGCGCAGTCCTGATCACCTATGGGTGGTACTGGGGCGGCGTCACTGAGGCCCGCACCACGGCATACGCCCTCGGCGTAGCGTCGTTGCTGCTCGGCCTGACATTCGCGTTTACCGGTGGAGCCGGTGGCGATGTCGTCGGTGGCTCGTGGTGGGCCTTCGGTGCCATCTTCGCCATGCTCGCAGCGGCGAGTGCCTGGAATGAGTCGTCGCAGGATCGCACCTACGGCATGTTCGCATTGCTGTTCGGTGTGGTGGCGTTCTTCGGCTACATCTACCTGGCAGATGTGGGCGCGGATGCGCAGTGGGGCTACGGAGCGCTGCTGCTCGGTGCGACCTTGGTCCTGCACTTCATCGCGGCCGCCCTCGTGGCGGACAGCCGGGGCTTCCGGGCCTTCGTTGGCTGGATGACCTTGATCGCAGGTGCGGCACTCGTGTTCTTCGGCTTCGCCGAGGCGCTGGGTGTCGACTTCGGCACCCTCTAGGGGTAAGGCGATCCCATCCCGGTTCGCCGGGTTGGGACAAGAACGAGAACGGGAGACCTTCGGGTCTCCCGTTCTCGTTCTCCTACGCTCTATCTCACACGAACCCTGAGGAAACAGCATGCAACCAAAGCAACTCCTCGAGCAGATCAGAGCCCGTGTTGGTACGCCGGTCGAAGAGGTTACGTTCGCCCGGTACCTCGAGATGGTCGAGGATGATCCACGCCTCGCCCGCCTGTCCCACGCCCTGATCGCGGACACGATCGAGGCATCCGGACTCTCGGTCGGCCCCGACGGTGAGGAACGGTTCGACCTGTTCGAGGGCGAGCTGTTCGGCCACGAGCACGTCATCCAGCAGGTGGCGGACTACTTCCGTGCGGCCGGTCGTCGCCTCGACGTGCGCAAGCGAATCCTGCTCCTGGTCGGACCTCCCGGGTCGGGCAAGTCGACGCTGGTCAACACGCTGAAGAAGGGTGTCGAGGCATACACCCACACCGACGACGGCCGGGTGTACGAGGTCAAGGGCTCGCAGATGCACGAGGACCCACTCCGCTTGATCCCGATGGATCTGCGCGCCGAAGCGGGTGTCTACATCGAGGGCGACCTGAATCCCGAGGTTCGCTGGATGGTCGACAACGTCTACCGGGGTGACATCACCAAGGTGCCGATCCGGCGCGTGTACTACTCCATCTCGCACGGAGTCGGTTTCGGAACGTTCGTCGCCACCGATCCCCGTTCCGAGGACCTCACCCGCCTGGTAGGGGACGTCGACCTCAGCCTGCTCAACCCGACCGATCCGACGTCGGCGAAGCGCGCCTACAAGTTCAACGGCGAACTCAACGCCGCCCACCGCGGGATGGCCGACCTCCTCGAAGTGTTCAAGATGGACGAACGGTTCCTCGCAGTGCTGCTCAGCCTCAGCCAGGAGCAGATCATCAAGACGAACGGTCCTGGCACGATGTACGCCGACGAGTCGGTGATCGCACAGAGCAACCTCGCCGAATATGAGGAGTTGGTGGCAAACCCACGGGCTGCAGCCATGCTCGACCGCCTCGTCGTTGTGACCGTGCCGTTCGTGCTGTCAGTCCGCAGCGAGATCCGGATCTACGAGAAGATGCTCTCCGGTGCTGATCTCGGTCGCAACGATGTCTCGCCCCTCGCACTCCACACCGCGGCAACCTTCGCCGTGCTCACTCGCCTCACCCACCCGGGCGGCGGGATGCAGGGCTTGATCCGCAAGCTGCACCTCTACGACGGCCGATACGGCACCCATGGGGGCACCGAGGACGCCGAGCGCCTCCGCGAGAAGTCACCTGAGGAGGGCATGACCGGACTCAGCCCCCGCTACGTGATCAACCGTCTTTCGTCGGTGGCTGGTTCGACCAAGGGGTGCCTCGACGGCATCGCCGTGCTGCAGGCCTTGTGGGACGGACTCCCGCAGCGGGCCGGCTTTACGGAGGCTGAGCGCGAGCGCTGGAGCGCCTTGCTCGCCGCCACTGAAGCCGAGTACGACGAGATGGTCCAGTTGGAGCTGCGCAAGGCCGCAGTCCTCGGCTACCGCGAATCCGCAGAGAAGATGGCGCGAGCCGTCAAGGACGAGGTTGCCCGATGGGAGAAGGAGGGCGAGCAGGCCAACATGCCGACGCTGCGCCGCATCGAGCGCCTCATCGACGTGCCGCAATACGGGCGCGATCGCTTCCGCAAAGCCCTCGTCTCCAGCTTCGAACTCAAGGGGCAGCGCAATCGGCCCCTACACACTCGCCATCCACTTCTCGAAGAGGCGATCCAGCGGGCGTTGCTCCCCTCGTGGAGCGACGTCGCCAAGATGCTCGAGGATCAAGGCGAAGGGCTCGTCGAGGGTCTCGTCTCTGCGGGCTGGAAGAAGGGTTGTTCCCGGCACCTCGTCGAGTACGCCGCCAAGTTCACCGCCTCGCGCAAAGACCGCAAGGGCGAGCAGAAGCCCACTTGGTATAGCTGAGTCGCACCTCGCCAGCTGATCTTGAGCGTTGGGCAATGGGCAAAGGTCGGTCGCCTTCGGCGACCTCCCGCAATAGGCGAAGGTCGGTCGCCTGCGGCGACCTCCGCAATGGGCAAAGTTCGGTCGCCTGCGGCGACCTCAGCAATGGGCAATAATGCAATAGGGGTTTACGCGAGGTTATTGCCCATTGCTCATTGCCCATTGCGGGCTGCCGCGCCTTGCGCCTAACCCCGCTCGGCTACCCACCTGTCCAGCATCTTGTACGCCACCTCTTCACTAAACGGCCCGTGGTCCAATCGGTGTTCCAGCAGCATCTCGAGTGCTTCTCCCACCTTGGGTCCGGGCGGGATGCCGAGGTGGACCATCACCTGATTGCCGTCGAGTGGCGGTCGGATGGCGTCGAGTTCCTCGCGGGTGCGGAGATCGGCGATGCGCTCCTCGAGTTCATCGACGCGCTTGCTGATCTGCCTCGCCTTCCGGTCATTGGCGGTGGTCACATCGCAACGCACCAGGGTGTTCAGTCGGTCGAGCAGAGGGCCGGCGTCACGGACGTACCGACGCACGGCACGGTCGGTCCACCCCAGGCGGAAGGTGTGAGCCCGCATGTGGAGATAGACGAGGTCGGCCACCTGGTCGACGTCGTCGTTGCCGTATCGCATCTCCCGCATCCGCACTCTCGTCAACCTCGACCCGACCACCTCGTGATGATGAAACGTCACCCCCTCGCGCGAAATCTCCTTCGTTGCGGGCTTGCCGATGTCGTGGAACAGCGCACCGAGGCGCACGATCCGATCCTGCGGACACTTCCCGACTACGGCGATCGTGTGAGCCAACACGTCCTTGTGGCGATGCTGCGGGTCCTGCTCCACCGCCAAGGCTGGCACTTCGGGTATGAAGTGTGCGGCCAGTCCCGACTCGATGATCCCCCGCAGCGCCACCTCGACGTGCGCTCCCACGATGAGGCGATCGAACTCCTCACGAATCCGTTCCGTACTCACGATCGCGAGTCGCTCCGCCATCGCGGCGACCGCGGTGACGGCGCCGGCGTCGGGAGCAAAACCGAGTGTGGATGCAAACCGGAACAGTCGCAGCATTCGCAGCGGGTCATCGCCGAACGAAACCTCCGGCGACAGCGGAGTACGCAGGACGCTGCGTCCGAGGTCGACCAGACCACCGAATGGGTCGACCATCTCCGGCTTGGGTAGCAGGCGTAACGCAATCGCGTTGACCGTGAAGTCGCGGCGTGACAGGTCGGTCTGGAGATCGCTGTTGAACGCCACCTCCGGTTTGCGACTGTCCCCCTGGTAGGTCTCACTGCGAAAAGTGGTGATCTCGACAACGGTGTCGTCGACCTTGCCGCCGACAGTCCCGAACTCCTTACCGATGGTCACCACTCCATGCGCCCAACCCTTGAGCAGATCGTGAATCTGGTCGGGCGAAGCATCGGTGGCGAAATCGAATTCGTCCTGGTCAACATCGGGCTTGCGCTTGCGATTGAGGAGGGCGTCGCGGACGCTGCCACCGACGAGGAACACCTCGTGGCCAGCGTCCCGGAACCTCTCGGCGATCCGCATCGGAACCCCATCGGCGCGCAGCAAAGGTTCAAGTCGACGGGGGAACATAGGAAGGGGATGGTAAGGCGTGCGCGGGTGACGCGGGGTGGATGGTCGGGCGGCGAAACGAGCGAAAGGAGCGAAACGCGAAAGTCGGCAATGGGCAATGAGCAATGGGCAATAACCTGC
>JBBTKD010000047.1:0-9556 GCA_038059105.1 Actinomycetota bacterium
AGCAAGCATCGCGGAGCGTCTGGCCGAGATCGATCGGAAGATAGGGCGCAAGTCCTCGCGTTAGTTTGGCCCCGTCTCGAGAGCGCAGTCTTCAGTCTTCAGTCCCCAGCCAGAGTCGCCTCCCGCCACCCCCCTCCCGCTACCCGCCTTCCGCAAGAGCCGCGTACGGAGCACCGCCCTCGTCCTCGGCGCTGACCCCTTGCATCTCGCTCTTCTCTGGCTGATGACTGATGACTGAGGACTGAGGGCTTTTCAGGCTGATGCCTGATGCCTGATGCCTGATGCCTGGTGCCTTCCCTGACCGGCGACTTCCTGGGTACCCTCCCCTCGATGTCAACGCCTCCGATCGCCGGGGCCGAAATCAGGAAGGCCTTCATCGACTTCTTCTCTGCGCGGGGTCACACCGTGGTGCCGTCCTCCTCGTTGATCCCGGTCGACCCGACCCTGTTGCTCACTGTCGCCGGAATGGTTCCCTTCAAGCCCTACCTCCTCGGTGACGAGCCAGCTCCTTACCCGCGCGCGGTCACGTCGCAAAAGTGCATTCGCACGGTCGACATCGAGATCGTGGGGACCACGGCGCGCCATATGTCGTTCTTCGAGATGATGGGCAACTTCTCGTTCGGCGACTATTTCAAGGAAAAGGCGATCCCCTGGGCGTACGAGTTCAGCACCGAGGTCCTCGGCTTCGACCCTGATCGCCTCTGGTTCACGGTTCATCAGACCGACGACGAGGCGGCCGCAATCTGGATCGATGGTGTCGGCGTTCCCGCCGACCGTGTGCAGCGGCGGGATCGGGACAACTTCTGGCAGATGGGCGTCGCCGGACCTGCTGGCCCCTGCTCGGAGTTGTTCTACGACCGCGGCCCTGCCTTCGGGTCAGAGGGCGGTCCTATCGTCGACGAGGAGCGGTTCATGGAGTTCTGGAACCTCGTGTTCATGCAGTACATCCAGGACGAGCCATACCACGTGGTCGGCAACCTCCCCGCCAAGTCGATCGACACCGGCTCCGGACTGGATCGAGTTGCGGTCCTCAGACAGGACGTCGCCGACATCTTTGCCATCGATCTCGTTCGTCCGGTGCTCGCCGCGGGAGAACGCGCCACTGGCGTTCGATACGGGTCGTCGCCTTCGAGTGATGTCAGCCTCCGAATCCTCGCCGATCACGGCAGAGCGATCACCTTCCTCATCGGCGACGGCGTCGTGCCATCGAACGAGGGCAGGGGGTATGTGCTGCGCCGCGTGCTGCGCAGAGCCGTGCGTCATGCCTGGCAGCTCGGGTCTGAGACGGCGATCACGCCCCATCTGATCGATGCCACCGTCGAGGTGATGTCGTCCGCGTACCCGGCACTGCGAGCGGCTCGCGATGGAATCACCGAGATGGCCGAACGCGAGGAGATGCGGTTTCGCCGGACCCTCGAATCCGGACATTCGCTGCTCGCCACCGAGATGGACTCGTTGGCATCAGGGACGACACTTGCCGGTGCGACGGCGTTCCGGCTGCACGACACGTTTGGCTTTCCCGTCGAACTGACCGAGGAGATCGCCGCAGAGCGCGGACTGGTGGTGGATCGTTCCGGTTTCGATGCGGAGATGACTGCGCAGCGCGAGCGGGGGAGGACGGCGCGCACGAAGGCGGTGGCATCGGAGGCGTCTCCGCTCTATCGGGGGATCCTCGACGCGTTCGGAGTGACCGCCTTCCTCGGGTATGACCAACTCGATACAGAATCAGAGGTGCTTGCCATCATTCGCGACGGTCAGTCGGTGAAGTCGGCGCTGGCGGGGGCCGAGGTGGAGGTCTTCTTTGGCGGTACCACCTTCTACGGCGAATCCGGTGGACAGATCGGTGACACGGGTGCCGCATCGACCGAGACCGGGACCATGCGCATCGGCGATACGCAGCTCCCCGTGGCGGGTTTGTACGGGCACCGGGGGACGATCGAGACAGGCACCTTGCAGGTCGGACAGCGTGCGGTGCTTTCGGTCGACGCCGGACGCCGCGAGCGGATTCGCAAGAGTCACACCGGCACCCACATCCTCCACTCGGCCCTGCGCGAAGTTGTCGGTGCGCACGTCCAGCAGGCGGGGTCTCTGGTCGAGTCCGGTCGATTCCGCTTCGACTTCTCCCACTTCTCGGCGCTGGACGATGAGCAGGTTCTCGCGGTCGAACAGTTGGCGAACGAGCGCATCATCGCCAACTCTGCGGTGAGGGCGTACCAGATGTCGCGCGCCGAGGCCGACGAGATGGGGGCACTGGCATTCTTTGGCGACAAGTACGGCGAGCAGGTTCGCATCGTCGAAGCGGGCAACTACTCGCGCGAACTGTGCGGAGGCACCCACGTCCCGACCACCGGTCAAATCGGACCGCTCGTCGTCGTGGGCGAGTCATCGATTGGATCGAACCTGCGACGCGTCGAGGCTTTTACCGGCTCCTTGGCGTATGAGTACCTGACGGGTCTGCGCCGCCAACTGTCGATGGCCGCCGACCATCTCCGGGTACGACCGGGCGATGTTGGTGCGGCGGCAGGTGCGCTCGTGGCGCGCACCCGCGCGCAAGAGGAACGCATCGAGGCGTTCGAGGCCCAGGACCGCGCGCAGTTGGCAGCCAACATCGCCGCCGGCGCGGTGACGGTGGGTCGTGCCCAGGTGGTGGTGGCCGAGGCGTCGGGGTTCAATCCTGAGGCGCTGCGGCTGCTGGCGATGCAGGTGCGCGACCGTCTCGGATCCGGCATCGCCGTGCTCGGAACGGTCCGAGACGGCAAGGCGGGTCTGGTGGCAGTCGTCACCGCTGATCTGGTTGCCGCCGGAGTTTCCGCCGCCGCCATCGTCGGTGCCGCCGCCAAGGTCGTCGGAGGGGGAGCGAGCCGCGATCCAGAACTCAGCCAGGCCGGTGGCCCCCACGGGGATCGCGTCGGCGATGCGCTTGCCGAGGCGCGGCGCGCTGCGGCAACCGCGCTCGGCGGGTGACGATGGGCCGCATCGTCGCCCTGGATCATGGCACGCATCGCATCGGAGTCGCCGTCAGCGACGCCATCGGGATGACCGCTCAACCGGTTGGCGTGATTCCCGCCGATGTCGGGTTCATGACCGCGCTCAACGAGATCTTGGCGGAATGGGAGGTCGACCTGATCGTGGTGGGCCTTCCCGTGGGATTGGACGGCACCGAACGCAGCGCTGCGATAGCGGCGCGAGCGTTCGCCGCCGAAGTGTCTGTCGCCACCGGATTTCGCACCGTTCTCTACGACGAGAGGTTCAGTACCGTGGTCGCCGAGCGCGCCATGATCGAGGGGGGAGCGCGGCGCGATCGGCGAAGGGCGAAGCGCGACGGAGTCGCCGCGGCGGTCTTCTTGCAGGATTACCTGAATGGAGGGCGATGAGCCTCGAACTCGAGCGATACCGGAGATCGCGGCCGCTGCGGCCGGGGCGAGCTCGCGCCATGCGATTCTTCATGGGTTTCGGAATCACGGTCGCCTTGCTCCTCGGCGCCTACCTCGGCGTGAAGTGGCTGGCCTCCGAAGTGAGCGATGTGATTGCGGGTCCGGAAGAGACAACCATCGTCGCTGGGATCCCCGTGACGTTTGAGGTTGCTCCCGGCGCCCCGGCGAGTCAGATCGCTCGCGATCTCGCCGATGCGGGCATCGTCGTCTCCGCATCTGCGTTCGACCGCGTCGTGCGGGAAGAACGAGCAAGCGATCAGCTTCAGGCGGGCACCTACGAACTCGAGACCGGAATGGAGCCAGAGGCGGTGCTGGCGCTGTTGATCGAAGGTCCCCCCTCAAACGCATACCTGTTGACGATCGTCGAGGGGTTGACGGTCGGCCAAATGCTCGAGTCGGTGGCGCGCCAGACCGACATCCCGTTCGAAGAGCTCACGACCCCCTTGCTCGACGGGACCATCACGAGCGGGTTGCTCCCCGGGGAACCCGACAGCCTGCAGGACTGGGAGGGTCTGCTCTTCCCCGATACATATGAGTTTCACCTCGACGCCACCGCCGCTGACATTCTCGGGGTGCTCGTCGCCACCGCCGAGGAGCGCGTCGGAGAGATCGACTGGACGTTCCTCCTCGACCGCGGCATGACGCCTTATGAGGGAATCGTGATTGCGTCCCTGATCGAGCGCGAGGCCGCGCTCGACGAGGACCGTCCCCTCGTCGCCAGCGTGATCTTCAACCGGCTGGATCTCGACACGAGACTGCAGTTCGACGCCACGGTCGTCTACGCCCTCGGCGGACTCCCTGATGGCGGACTCACCCTCGCCGATCTCGAGATCGACTCTCCCTACAACACCTACCTCTATGCCGGTCTGCCTCCCACCCCGATCGCCGGAGTCGGTCTCGCCTCCTTGCTCGCCGCTGCCCAGCCCGCCGACACCGACTACTTGTTCTTCCTCACCCGAGATGACACTGGCAAGTTCTCCTTTACGGCCGACTACGACGAGTTCCTCCAGTGGCAACAGGAGTCCACCGAGTGAGGACACGCTGAGGTGCGTGATCTGAGACTCGTACTTCTCGGCATGCCCCTCGGGCACTCTCGCTCTCCTCTCATCCACACCGCGGCCCTCACAGCCTGCGGCCTTTCCGGCGAGTACACCCTCCGGGAGGTGGATGCCACCGGGTTCGCGGCGGCGTGCGCCGAGATCGCCAGCGGGACCCTGTTCGGCGCCAATGTCACCATGCCTCACAAGCGCGCCGCCCATGATGCGTGTGCCCAGCTCGACCCTGATGCCACCCGTGCCGGGGCGGTCAACACCCTCGTCGGGCGCGGTGGGGTCCTTGCTGGCTGGAATACCGACGTGGTCTCTTTGCGCCGGGCGATCGAATCGATGCCGGGAGTCGGTGTCTTGATCCTCGGTGCGGGGGCTTCTGCCGCCGCCGCTCTCGTGGCAGCCGGGAGCCGCGACGTCACCGTGGCGGCACGGCGCCTCGACGAGGCGGAGCGCCTCGTCGAGGAGATTCGACCGGTATCGCGGGTCGTTCCCTGGGCCACGTCGATGCCCGGTGCGGTGGTGGTCAATGCGACGGCACTCGGGATGTCCGGAGAAGCGCTGCCCGAGGGGGTACTGGAGGAGGCCGCCGGTCTGATCGACCTTCCGTACGGGACGATCCCGACCCCTGCGATCAGGGATGCGGCCGTCCGCGGCCTGCCCGCCGTCGATGGGGTCTCGCTGCTCGTGGCCCAGGCGGCGGAATCGTTCGAGATCTGGACCGGGCAGGCGGCTCCCCGGGAGATCATGGAACAGGCCGCCCGGGCTTCCGGGAGGCTCAAGGCCCCCTGAAACCATGCCGACACTCCTTCGTAGGCCGCAGAAAGGGCCACGGGAGGAATCGTGCTGGAACGCGAGCACATTGGAGCCGTCCTCGTTGATTCCGGGCTGGTGTCGCAGTCCGACATGACGCGCGCCCGGGAGCGACAGGTCGAAACCGGAGAACCGCTGACCCGCGTGCTGGTCGCTGAGGGAATGGTCGACGAGGTGGCACTCGTCAAGGCTCTCGGCCAACACATCGGAGTCGACTTCGTGAGTCTCGCCGAGACGACCATCGATCCCGCAGCTGCTGCCCTCATCCCCGAGTCGCTCGCCAGGCGCTACGGCGTGATTCCCATCCGCTTCGAGGGCGAGTCACTGGTCGTTGCCATGGTCGATCCGGGCAACGTGTTGGTCGTCGACGACGTCCGCGCCATCACCGGTCGCCGTGTTGTGGCGCGCATCGCCACCCGTGCCGACATCGAGGACGCCATCCGCCGTCAGGGTCGCTACGACGATGCCGTCTCGGACCTTGCGGACATGGCCGGTAATGACGTCCAGGAAGAAGATCTCTCGAACGTGCAGGCAGCGGTTGAGGAAGCACCGATCGTCAAACTCGTGAACACGCTTATCAGCCGCGCCGTCAACGAACGCGCCTCTGACCTTCACATCGAGCCGGGGGAGCGCGATCTGAGGGTGCGGTTCCGGATCGACGGAGTCCTTCATGAGGTCATGACCACGCCGCGTTCCGTCTCCGGTGCGGTCGTGTCCCGACTCAAGATCATGGCCGACCTGGACATCGCCGAGCGCAGGGTTCCGCAGGACGGTCGCGTGAGCATCCGGGTCTCGGGACGTCCCATCGACCTCCGCGTTGCCACCCTTCCCTCGATCTACGGAGAGAAGGTGGTGCTGCGAGTCCTCGACAAGGACGATGGAATCATCAGTCTCCCCGACCTTGGTTTTCTTCCCTACTCCCTCGCTAGGTTCGAGAGCTCCTATACAAAGCCGTACGGCGCCATCCTGGTCACGGGACCTACCGGATCCGGCAAGACCACAACGCTCTACTCGACCCTCGCACTTCTCAACCGTCCCAGCGTGAACATCATCACCGTCGAGGACCCGGTCGAGTATCGGCTCCCCGGAATCACCCAGGTGCAGGTCCATCGCAGGGCCGGGCTGCAATTCGCCACGGTCCTCAAGGCCATCCTGCGGTCCGACCCCGACATCGTGCTCGTGGGCGAGGTTCGCGATCCCGAAACGGCGAAGACCGCGATCGAAGCCGCCCTCACCGGCCACCTCGTGCTCACCACGCTCCACACGAATGACGCTGCATCTTCGGTCGGCCGCCTCATCGACATGGGCGTCGAGCCCTACCTGGTGTCGTCTGCTGTCGACTCGGTGCTGGCGCAGCGGCTCGCCCGCAAGCTGTGCGAGCGCTGCCGCGAGCCACGCACCGCGACGCCGGAGATCGTGCGTCAGATGGGATTCGATCCCGCCGCCGGGCAAGTGACGATCTATGCAGCCGTGGGCTGCAAGATGTGCTCGGATACCGGGTATCGCGGTCGCGTCGCCATCAACGAAGTGATGTTGATGAGCGAGGAGATCCAGCACATGGCCGTGGAGCGTCGTCCCTCGGACGAGATCAAGCGCCTTGCGGTCGAACAGGGAATGCGGACGCTGCGCCAGGACGGCATGGAGAAGGTGAAACTCGGCACCACAACGCTCGAAGAAGTTCTCCGGGTGGTGGTCTGATGAGCGTGCAGCAAGCCGGGGCCCAGATCGCCCAGCAGCTGGTCGACGCCAGCCTCTTGACCGTCGATGACCTTGCTGAGGCGCGTCGCGGCGCCGAGGCCGCTGGGGAACCCATTCCGGTCCATCTGGTGTCGACGGGCCGGGTGCGTCGCGCCGATGCGCTGGCTGCGATCGCCGACCGGCTGGGCCTCGAGTTTTTCGAACCAGGACCCCGCACGAAGCTCGCACCCGAAGCGATTGGTCGGCTTCCCGCCGCGACCGCGATCGCCGAGGTTGCGCTGCCGATGCGCATCGATTCGGGACGGCTCGTCCTCGCCACCGATGATCCGCTCGATGACGCCCGACGCCTCCGCCTCGAGGCTGCCTCCCGCAGCGAAGTGGTGATGGCGCTTGCCGCACGCGCCCCTCTCATCGAGTTGATCAAGCAGGTCTATCAGCCGACAACCCAGAGTGCCCCGATGGTCGTGGCTCCGGCGCCGATCGCGAGCGCGGGGGCGCCAGCTGCCTTTGGCGACGAAATCGGGTATCACATCAACGAGCTGCTCGAGTACCTGCTCGACGTCGGGGGATCGGATCTCCATCTCACCGCTGGCTCTGCACCCCAGATTCGGCTCCACGGCGAACTCCAGCCGATCGAGGGGTACGCGCGCTTGCAGCCCGGACCGTTGCGGGCGCTCATCTACGCGATTCTCTCCGGGCGCCAGCGTGAGGAACTCGAAGAGCGACTTGAGCTGGATGCATCCCACCCCCTCCCGGGGAAGGGCCGCTTCCGCGTAAACGTCTTCTTCCAGCGAAGCTCGGTCGGTGCGGTGATGCGCGCCATCCCCAACCGAATCCCCAACCTGACGGAGCTCGGCATGCCGCCGATCGTCCGCGAACTGGCCGAGCTGCCTCGGGGCCTGGTTCTCGTCACCGGCGCAACCGGGTCGGGGAAGTCGACGACGCTGGCGGCCATGATCGACGAGATCAACAGCCACCGCGCCGTGCACGTCATGACTGTCGAGGATCCGATCGAGTTCATCCATCATCACAAGAAGGCCGTCGTCAATCAGCGCGAGGTCGGCGCGGACACCCAGTCGTTTGCTTCTGCGCTTCGTCACGCCCTTCGACAGGATCCTGACGTGATCCTTGTCGGGGAGTTGCGCGATCACGAGACGATGGCAACCGCACTTACGGCTGCCGAAACCGGTCACCTCGTACTCGCAACGCTCCACACTCAGGATGCCCCCGGTTCCGTCGAGCGCATCATCGACGTCTTCCCACCCCATCAGCAGCAGCAGGTACGGGTGCAGCTCGCAGAGTCTCTGCAGGGAGTGATCACGCAGCAGCTGCTTCCCACGGTCGATGGTCGCTCGCGCGCGCCTGCGGTCGAGGTGATGATCGCGATCCCGGCCATCCGCAACCTGATCCGCGAAGGCAAGGTCCACCAGATTCGCAGCGCCATGCAGGCCGGGGGTCGCCACGGGATGCAGACGATGGATCACTCGTTGGCCCAACTGGTGCGGGCGGGCAAGGTCGATCTCAAGATTGCGACGGAGCGGGCTCAGAACGTCGAAGACTTCATGAATCTCCTGGGAGGAGCTGGCCGATGACCACCGCGACCTTTGAGTATCGGGCCCGCGACCGTAAGGGTGCCGTGCACGCCGGGAGGATGGAGGGGGCATCCTCCGCCGCCGTGGCCGTGGCGTTGCGCGACAAGGGATTCGTCCCGCTCAAGATCGAACAGAAGCGCACCTCGGCGCTCGATCGCGAGATCTCGATCCCCGGCTTCAAGAAGAAGGTGAAGTCGAAGGATGTCGCCATCCTCAGTCGCCAGTTGGCGACGATGGTGAATTCCGGACTCACCCTGATACGCGCGCTCACGATCCTTGAACAGCAGTCAGACAATCCGCTGCTCGCGAGGATCATCGTCGACGTGCGCACCCGGGTGGAACAGGGGAGCAGCCTCTCGGCATCCCTCGAGGCTCACCCGGAGGTGTTCAACCATCTATACGTCTCGATGATCCGCGCTGGCGAGGTCGGCGGCGCCCTCGACGAAACCTTGAACCGTCTCGCGGACACGCTCGAGTCTGCGGTCCGCCTCCGTTCCAAGGTGAAGTCGGCGATGGCCTACCCGGTGGTGGTGCTCAGCCTGATCGTCCTGATCGTCTCCGGAATGTTGCTGTTCGTGGTGCCGATCTTCAAGAAGATGTACGACGACCTCGGCGGGACGCTGCCGTTCCCCACCCGGATGCTCATCAACATCTCGAACCTGATCACGACGTTCTGGTGGATCGTCCTCGCGATGATCATCGGGGGAGTCATCGGTTTCCGGCGGTGGAAGAAGACGCCGGAAGGCCGCCGCACCTGGGACCGGCTCAAGCTGCGCGCCCCAATTCTCGGCAATGTCGTGCAGAAGGTGGCGATCTCCCGGTTCGCCCGCACTCTCTCGGTACTGAGCCGAACCGGAGTACCCGTGCTGCAGGCACTCGACATCGTCTCTGCCACCGCAGGCAACAGCCTCGTCAGTGATGCGATCAGCGACGTGCAGTCATCGGTGAAGCGGGGAGAGTCCCTTGCCGGTCC
>JBBTKD010000047.1:9656-17613 GCA_038059105.1 Actinomycetota bacterium
TGATTCAGTAGGTCGGGCGCCCTGCGGGCGCAGCAATTGGCAAAGGTCGGTCGCCTTCGGCGCCCTCCGCAATGGGCAATAGCGCGACCAGGGTTCACGCGAGGTTATTGCCCATTGCCTATTGCCCATTGCCCATTGCCTCCTTCTCACCTTCTCGCGAAAAAGCCTCAAGAGAGCGATTCGGCGGGGCCGATAACACGGATGAGTCGCCAATCGGCGGCTCGCACAGTGAGATCCAGGAGGTTCTCGACATGCTGAAGACCATTCGTAATGGCCTGAAGCGGGATGAAGGGTTCACGCTCATCGAGTTGATGGTTGTGGTGATGATCATTGCAGTCCTGATCGCCATCGCCATCCCGTCGTTCCTCGGCTTCCGCAAGTCGGCCCAGGACCGTTCGGCGCAGAGCGAGGTGCGCAACGTCCTTCTTTCCGAGAAGGCGTATTGGCTGGACAACGGTAACTACACCGGGACCGACGCCGACATCATCGTTTTCGAGCCGAATGCGGTGATGGCCGCCTTGCCGGCGGACGGTGTGGCGATCGACCTGCGCGATACCGACAGCGACATCGTGTGCGTGACCAGGACCGCTGCCTCCGGCAACACGTTCTCCGTTTGGGAGAGCGCGTCGGGTGGCACGTATTACGGAGCGACCAACTTGCAGGCGGCCGACTGCCCGGCTGCAGCTCCTGCCGGCTATACGCAGGGCGGCTGGTAACAAACCCACGGTCAGTCACATGACCTGATGATGCAGGGGGCGGAATTCCGCCCCCTGCATCGCGTCCGGGGTGGGTGACTCGCAGGTCATCGCCCGGTACCCTCGCACCGTCCGCTCGAGGAGAACCGTGGGTCCATGGGTCATCGCCGGGTCTGCGTTCATCGGTCTCCTGATCGGGAGCTTTCTCAATGTCGTCGTGTACCGCATACCCGCGGGCCTAGCCGTGGTCCGTCCGCCGTCCTCGTGCCCGAGGTGCGGACATCTCATCAGGTCACGGGACAATATTCCGGTGGCGTCGTGGTTCCTGCTTCGCGGCGAGTGCCGGGACTGCGGCGAACCGATCTCGCCGAGATATCCCCTCGTGGAGGCGGGCACGGCGATCCTCTTTGGTGTGACGGGTTGGCTGATCGGTCCCGTATGGGTGCTGCCCGCCTATCTGTGGTTTGTGGGCGTGACACTTGCCCTCGCACTCGTGGACATCGACCATCGACGAATCCCGAACCGGATCCTGTATCCGGGAACCATCGTGGCGACGGTTCTCCTCGCCGGAGGTGCGGTCGCCGATGGATCGGTCGGTGCCTTGTGGCGGGCTTTGGCTGGCGGAGGAGCCTACTTCGGATTCCTTCTCGTCCTCGCTCTGGTCGCCAGGGGCGGCTTCGGCTTTGGCGACGTCAAGCTCGGCTTTCTGCTCGGTGAGTTCCTTGGGTACCGGTCGTGGGGTGCGCTCCTCGTCGGCGGGTTCATGGCGTTCCTGGTCGGGGGACTGCTCGCCGCGCTCTTGCTTGCCGCCCGCCGTGCCGGCCGCAAAGACGCGATTCCGTTCGGACCGGCTCTCGTGATCGGGTGCTACGTCGCCATCGCCGCGGGCGAGGCGATACTCGACTGGTATCTCCGCTAGGAGGCGTCGGCGAGGCACCCCGTCTCTTGCTGTCTGCGGGAGCGGGTCCGTCGCAGGCGTCTCCACCGCGGAGAGCGCGCACGACTCGCGCTCCGCGTCAATGCTTGGTCGAATGGGAGGCCCTCGGTACTGTATTACCCACAGGCGTGTAACTACATGGCTGCGGACCGGTGAGGAGCCTCTATGGCTCCCGTAATGCGGAGAACGAATACGTGGCGATCACGGTAGGACTCGACATAGGGTCGGACGCGGTTCGGGCCGCGGTAGTCGAAACGTCCAAGTCGGGAGCGGTGCTGCGGCGATTTGCCGAGATGCCGTTGCCCCCCGGACTCGTGCATGCGGGTGACGTCATCGATGAGGGTGCCGTCACCGAGGTCGTCGCGGCCCTATGGAAAAGGCACCGGCTGCCCCGCAAGCGCGTCGTGGTTGGCATCGCCAATCAGCGGGTAATCGTTCGCCAGGTCGACGTTCCGCACCTCGAGGAGGACGAGCTGGCCGACGCCCTGCCGTTCCAGGTTCAGGACGCGATTCCCATTCCGGTCGAAGAGGCGGTGCTCGACTTCGTCCCCCTTGAGGAGTACACGACCCCCGAGGGTGACCTCATGCTCTCGATTCTCGTCGTCGCCGCCCAGCGTGACATGGTCGAGGGACTGGTGCGGATCGCCACCAACGCGGGTCTCAGCGTGCTGTCGATCGACCTTCAGGCATTCGGTCTCGTGCGCGCCGCTTTCGGTTCCGATCTCCTCGTTGGCGGCGATGGTCCGCAGGCGCTGCTCGACATCGGATCGTCGATGTCGCAGGTGGTCATCGTGCGCGGCGGCATCACCCGCTTCGTGCGCATCCTCCCGACGGGAGGCGAGCACTTCACCGAGACGCTCATGACGGGTATGTCGTTGAGCCGTGAGGACGCCGAGGAATTGAAACGACGGGTCGGTGTCGCTCCGCAGGGAACCCCCGAAGGAGACGACTCGTCCGCAATCGCCCGACGCATCCTCACCCGCACCGCCGACGCGCTCATCGAGGAGATTCGCGGTTCGGTCAACTACTACCTTACCCAGGCCGGGGAGCACACCTTGGACAGACTCGTCGTATCCGGCAACGGTGCGCGGCTTCCCCATCTCGCCAATCGCGTTGCCAGGTCGCTCAACACGCGCGTCGAGCCAGTGCGAGTCCTCGATCACCTCAATGTCGGCCGCCTGCAGATGACCGAGTCAGAGTTGCTCGCTTACCAGCCGGTGCTCCCGGCGGCCGTCGGACTCGCTCTCTGGGGATCTTTCATCGTTCCGCCCTCCAACCGGTTCGCACACGTCGCATGAGACCAATCAACCTTCTTCCACCAGAAGTAGCCCAGGAGCGCGGCCGGCGCCGACGCGTGGCGATCGCCGTGTTCGCCGCCTTCGCCTATGTCTTCCTTCTTGGCGTCGGAGTCCTCTACTGGAACGGGCGGGTCGATGCGGCCCGCGACGATCTCGACGCCCAGACCTCGATCAACCAGTCGCTCGAGCGCGAAGTCACCGAGCTGGGAAACACCGCCGACGTGCGAACCCAGTACGAGGCGAAGGCCGAGCTGGTGCGCGGAGCCCTCGCTATCGACGTCGACTGGGGAATCCTGCTGAACGACCTGGCGCGGTTGCTCCCGCCCCGGGTATGGGTCGAAACGTTCAACGGCACCGTCAGCGCCGAGTCGATCCCCGGCGTGATCGGGCAGGTGTCGTTCAGCGGAGTCGGGTTCGACTTCCCCGACGTCTCGGCGTGGCTCCGGGCGCTCGACTCCGATCAGTTTGCGGGCATCACCGGTCCCTGGGTGAGCACGGTGTCTCAGGGGATCATCGGGGTCGACGGCGTGGTCACGTTCTCCTCGACCGCAGTTCTCACGACGGGTGCCGCAACCGATCGCGCCGATACCTTGATTCCTGAGGTTCCGTGACATGCGCCGCGTAGCGATTTTCGTGCTGCTCGGGGTGCTCCTCGCGACGGCAGCCTGGTGGTTCTTCCTGATCAGCCCGCGCAATGCCTCGATTGCAGACCTCCAGGACGAAACCTTTGTCGCGGTCGACACGGAGCAGCGTCTTCGTGTCCAGATCCGGCAACTTCAAGATATTCGCGATCGTGAGGTCGAGTACATCGCCGCGGTCGGCCAGCTCGATGCACTGATCCCCGACCGCCCGCTTCTCGAGGACTTCATCGAGCAGGTGTACGCATTGGCAAATGACACCGGGGTCGAACTCCAGACCCTGTCGCCATCGGTTCCAGCCGCCTCCACTGACGGCTCCGAGCTTCGCGAGATCGCCGTCTCTGGACAGATCGAGGGCGAGTTCTTCGAGATCCTCGGCTTTCTGTTCGGCTTGAGCGACATGGAACGGCTGGTCCGGGTCGACAGCGTGGCGTTGTCGGCGTCGACCGAGGAAGACGGCACCACGGTGTTGTCGGCAAGCATCGAGATGCGGCTGTTCACGCTGGCTGATCTGCTCCCGATCGTTGCACCCACCACCGGTGAGGAAACCGATGGTGAGACGACGAACACCACCGCGGCAGAGCCGGGGCCCGGGGCCAACCCGGAGGTCGAGCCGTGATCGGTCTCAAGCGCACCATGGTGTCCGTCCTGGTCTCGTTGATGCTCGTCGGCACCGCCGTGACTTCGGTCTGGCTCATGGCGTCGGCCGGAGTGTTCACCGGCGATGAGCGGGCGCTTCCGGGCGCTCCCGTGAACGTTGGGACCGTGGTGGCGGCACCGGCCGGCACGATTGCTGTCGCCCCCGGATTCCAGGTTGGCCAACCCCGTGATCCGTTCGAGCCCCTCGTCACGAGCCCGAGCGACGGTGGCGGAGAGACGACCACGACGACGACAGGTACCGGCGACACCACCACGACCGCCGCGGGGGGGTCGACGACGACGACCATCGCCGGGCAAACCACCACGACGACCCAGGGCGACGACCCCGACACGATCCGGGTGAAGTTGCTCGAGGTTCGCGACGAGTCCGGCGGCCGCGTCGCCGTCGTCGAAGTCGATGGCGTTGCTTATACCGTCGAGGTCGGTGACACGTTTGCGACGAACTTCAAGGTCGTCAGCCTCACCTCAAACGGCGGGGTATTCACCTACGGCGACAGCGCCTTCTCGCTCGCAGTAGGCCAGACGATCCTCAAGTAGGCACCAGGCGCCAGGCACCAGGCTCCAGCCGGAACTGGTGCACGATTCTCAGATCCACTCTCTCTCATTCGTTTTGGTCTCTTGTTTCTTCGGGCTGCTGTCTCACATCTGGAAATCTGGTGCCTCCTGGTGCCTGGTGCCTGGAGCCTGGTGCCTCGCATCAGCCATGAGGCACCAGATGCGTACCATCCGACGATGCTTCGGTTTCTCACTGCTGGGGAGTCGCATGGGCCGGGTCTGGTCACGGTGGTCGAGGGACTGCCGTCGGGTATCGAGGTCGCAGCTTCTGGCATTGCCGATGAACTCGCCCGGCGTCGACTCGGCCACGGGCGGGGTCGACGGATGGCCATCGAGGAGGATCGGGTTGAGATCCTCGGCGGCGTGCGTTTTGGCAGAACCCTCGGCTCTCCCGTGGCCGTCCTTGTCCGCAACACCGAGTGGCCCAAGTGGGAAGAAGAGATGGCCATCGGCGAGGGCAGCGCGGCGCGCCCGCTCAGGGCACCGCGGCCGGGTCACGCCGACCTTCCCGGAATGATGAAATATGACACCCACGACGCTCGCGACATCCTCGAACGGGCCTCGGCGCGAGAAACCGCAGCTCGCACTGTCGCCGGGTACCTGGCAAAGCAACTCCTCGGCGAAGTTGGAATTTCGGTCATCAGCCATGTGATTGCGATTGGTGGTGTCGTAGGAGGCAAGGGGTGCCCCTCGCCGGCGGACACCGACACGATCGACGCATCGCCAGTGCGCACGTTCGATCGGTCGATCGAGGCAGCAATGGTGGCGGCGATCGACCACGCACACGAAGCCCGCGACACGGTCGGCGGCGTCATCGAGGTGCTCGCCTTCGGGGTACCGGCGGGAGTGGGAAGCCACGTCCACTGGGATCGCCGCCTTGATGCGGCGCTCGCCGGAGCGATGATGTCGATCCCAGCGATCAAAGGCGTGGCCATCGGTGATGGCTGGGAGATCGCAAACCTGCCCGGGTCAGTTGCGCACGACGAGATCGACTTCGTCGCGAGCGCCTTTGCCCGGCGTAGCGATCGTGCCGGGGGACTCGAAGGCGGTATGTCGACGGGACAGACGATCCGGGTACGAGGTGCGATGAAACCGCTATCGACGTTGATGCGCCCGCTCGACACGGTCGATGTGATCACCAAGGAACCTGCGCTCGCCATTCGGGAGCGATCGGATGTGTGTGCCGTTCCCGCCGCCGCCGTGGTCGGTGAACAGGTCGTGGCCTGGGTGCTCGCGGTCGAACTGATGCGGATGCTCGGCGGTGACACGATCTCCGCGGTGCGTCTTGCCGCCGATGCCTACCGGGCGCGCCTGGCCGGGTTCTGAGTGGGCACACTCTGGCTCGTGGGGATGATGGGGAGCGGTAAGACCACGGTCGCCCAGATCGTGGCGGCGTCCCTCAACAGGCCCTGCGTCGACACCGATACTGCCGTCGTGGCCTCGACGGGTCGATCGATCGACGACTGGTTCGCCACGGACGTCACCGGTTTTCGTGAGGCCGAGCGCACCGCCGTGCTGGCAGTGGCCGGCGACGACATTGTGGTGGCGTGCGGCGGGGGTGTGGTGCTCGATCCCGATGCGGTGACTGCGATGCGAAGCTCGGGTCTCGTCGTGTGGCTCGATGCGCCGGTTGCCGAACTGGTGACGCGTCTCGGAACGGGGTCAGGCCGGCCGCTCCTCGATGATGATCCGGCTAACGCCCTTGAGCGCATTCGCGGGGAGAGGCTCGATGACTATCGCGCCGCGGCGCATGTGGTCATTTCGGGCTCGGGGACCCCAGAACAGGTCGCGGAGGCGGTGATCGCAGCGTGGACAGGCTCGTCATAGGCGGGGAGACCCGGGTCTGGATCGGTGCCAACGCCGATCTCGCGGTCGTACTCGGGGACGCCCTGCCCCGTCGCATCGCGTTCATCGTGCAACCGGGTGTGCCTGCGGAGATCGGGCGACGGCTCGGATCAGATGCGACGGTGATCGAAGTGCCCGACGGTGAAGCCGCCAAGAACCTGGCGACAGTCGAGATGGTGTGTCTGCGTCTCTCCGAGGTTGGGATGGAGCGGACCGACCTCCTCGTTGGTGTCGGTGGCGGAGCCGCCACGGATCTGTGCGGGTTCGTGGCCGCGGTGTTTTTGCGGGGCATCCGGGTGCACTACGTGCCGACCACCCTCGTCGGGGCGGTCGACGCCGCGATCGGCGGCAAGACGGGCGTGAACGTCGGAGCGAAGAATTCGGTCGGGGCGTTTCGCCATCCGGCGCGGGTCATCATCGACACCGCGGTGTTGGAAGCGCTACCCCTTCCCCTGGTGCGCATGGGCGCCGCGGAGGCATTCAAGGCCGGAATGGTCGGCGATCCTGCTCTCGTCGACCTGTATGAGCGGCACGGACTTGCCGCCCCGCTGGGCGAAGTTGTCGACCGGGCCATCCGGGTGAAGGCTGCCATCGTGGGAGCGGACTTTCTCGAGACCGGTGTGCGAGCCCACCTCAACTATGGCCACACCATCGGACACGCAGTGGAACTCGCCGCCGGGATCCCGCATGGCGCGGCCGTGGCAATCGGCATGGTCGCCGCTGGGAGGGTGTCGGCGATGCTCGCCGGGTTTGCCCATGAGACGCGCCAGGCAACGATTATCTCGAGCCTCGGCCTCCCTGTCGTTTCGCCTCCGACCGATCCGGATGCCGTCCGATCTCTCCTCGCTCGGGACAAGAAGCGGACGGGCGGGACGACCCGGATGGTCGTGCTTGCTGACGTGGGGAGGCCGCAGGTCGTGGCCGTGGACGACGCTACCGTTACCGCCGCCCTCACGGCTGTCGCGATCGGAGGAGGGAGCGAATGAATCACGCTGGGCGACTCAACGCGCTTCGAACGGGCCTTACCGCACCGCTTCTCGTGTCGCGTTTGACGAATCTTCAGTACCTCACCGGGTTCACCGGCTCGAATGGCTTTCTCGTCGTTCGACCCGGGGGCAAGGCGACCTTCATCACCGACGGCAGGTACGGCGAAATGGCGGAGGGGTTGGTCGTGGCACTCGATGACACCGATCTCGTCGTCTACACGTCCGGACTGTGGGATGTGTTTCGTGATGCCACCTCCGGTCTCGGCCCGGTCACGCTCGAAGCCGACGGCGTCATGTGGTCGTTTGCTACCGACTTCGGTCGAGAGACGGGTACGCCCCCTGT
>JBBTKD010000047.1:17713-23430 GCA_038059105.1 Actinomycetota bacterium
GAGCAGATGATCTCAACCAACGACGTTCGGCCCGGCATGACCCTCGATCTGGATGACGGTATCTGCCAGATCATCGAGTACCACCACGTGAAGCCTGGCAAGGGCAAGGCGTTCGTAAAGATGAAGTTGAAGAACATCGAGAATGGCATCGTCGTCGAACGCACCTTCCGGGCCGACGAGAAGGTTCAGCAAGCCATCGTCGAGCGACGAGTACATCAGTACCTCTTCCACGACCAGCTCGGATACCACTTCATGGACGTGGAGGAGTACGGGCAGGTGGCTCTCGGGACAGAGGAAGTGGGTGAGGCCGCCTCGTACCTCAAGGATGGGGATCAGGTGCATCTCGCCTTCTACGACGGGCGGCTGGTCGGACTCGATCTGCCCACGTCCGTCGAGCTCCTGATCACGGAATCCGAGCCCGGTGTCAAGGGCGATCGGTCATCGGCCGGCACCAAGCCCGCGACCCTCGAGACGGGTCTCGTGGTTCAGGTTCCGCTCTTTGTGAACCAGGGGGACCGGATCAAGGTGGACACGAGGTCGGGCACGTACATGACCCGGGTGTCGTGAGGTCTGCGGAGGCACGCGACGAGGCGCTCCGCGCCCTGTACGAAGCAGACCAGCGGCGATTGGAACCGGACGTCACTGGCTTGGGAAGACGGGCGGCAGAGATGGCGAGGGGAGTCTGGGCCGCGCGGGACTCCCTCGATGAGGCGATCGGCGAAGCGGCCACAGGATGGCGCGTGGAGCGCATGCCCCCCATCGATCGCAACATTCTCCGTCTGGCGCTGTGGGAGCTGCGTCACCGCCCCGGCACACCGATGCCCGTCGTGATTTCCGAGGCAGTGCGCCTCGCCAAGATCTATTCGACCGAACGGTCCGGCGGTTTCGTCAACGGCGTGCTCGCTCGACTTGCTGGCGAGCGAGAGGACTGATCGTGGACATCTACGTCCGCCTATCGGGCGGCTCCGCCGAGGAGGCCTTCGGCTCGGCGCGAGCCGTCGGGGCTGATGCCGGTTTCGCCGTCGACGCCGACCTGGTGACCGGGGTAGGCCCAGCCATCGTGAGTGCCCTCGACGAGCTGGGACCGGTGTTCGTCGCCGCCGTGGTCTCAGGGTCGCCGGTGATCGTGGGTGCCACCCTTGCCCGCCTCTCTCGCTTCGGAGCCACCTGGGTCACCGTGGCGGCCTCTGCGGGCTCCGAGGCGGTGGGGGCAGCAGTTGCGGCTGTCGCCGGCACGGGTTGCCGGGTCGCGGTGCACACGATCCCGGTCGGTCTCGACGAAGCCGCGGTGGGGTCTCTGACCGGTTCGACGCGTGGTCGACTGGTGTCGCGACTGGCGACAGTCGCTGCGGCTGCCGGTGCCGCCGCAGTCGTCTGCGCAGTGCCTGACATCGGAGTGGTCGCGCAGGTGGCGCCGGGTCTGGTGCGCATCGTCGACGCGGGTGCGGATCCTGATGGCTGGCGCGAGGCATCGCGTCGCGGTGCAGAAGTACTCGTGCTCCCGAACCCGGCGTCGTTGGGCGCGTTCCTGGCCGACTCGGGCATGGTCGGCAAGACTCGGAGTCGAACCCGCCGTCGATAGAGTGAGTCGGCGAGCGGGAGGAGGGTAATGCCGGCACCGCCGAATCTTTCGGCCGACGATCGTGCCCGGGCCCTGGCGCGGGCGGGAGAAGCGCGCAGGGTGCGAGCCGAGGTACGCGAGGCATTGCGCACGGGAGCGTTGGACCTCCCCGCGATTCTCGCCAAGACCGGCGAGGAGTACATCGGGGGGATCAAGGTCAAGACGGTGCTGACGGCACTGCCGGGCCTGGGAAAGGTCAAGTCGTACAGGCTCATGGAGACGCTGGGGATCGCCGAGAACCGGCGACTGCGCGGACTCGGGCCCCGGCAGAAGGAGGCGCTCCTCGCCGCCCTCTCCTGACCGGCCCCTCGGCCGATTGATCGTCGTGTCAGGACCATCGGGAGCTGGCAAGACGAGCGTCGTCGAGGGGCTCGCAACCGTGATGCCGTTCCACTTCTCCGTGTCGATGACAACGCGCCCGCCGCGGCCCGGCGAGGTCGACGGTAAGCACTACCGATTTGTCGACCGCGAGGAGTTTGCGCTCGCCCGCGACGCCGGTGAACTCGTGGAATGGGCGGAGTACGGAGGGAACCTCTACGGCACCCCGGTATCCGAGGTCCTCGCTCCCCGCGAGCGAGGAGAGGATGTCCTGCTCGACATCGAGATGGTGGGGGCGCGCAACGTAAAGACGGCCTTTCCAGAGGCGGTCATGATCTTCATCGCACCACCCAGTCTCGCCGACCTGGAGCGGCGGTTGCGCCGTCGCGGCGACACGTCGGAGGAAGACATCGCCCGGCGGTTGGGTGTTGCCCGGGATCAGATGGACGAGGCAAAGGGCCTCTTTGATCACATCGTGGTCAACGATGACCTCGATACCGCTGTAGGACGGGTGGCCGGTATACTCGGTGTCGTTCCCAACCCCGGTGGCCCAACATGATGATCGAACCTCCGATCGAAACCGTGCTCGAGCGCACCGGCGAGCGTTTCACTCTCGTCGTTCTCGCCGCCCGGCGAGCCCGCCAGATCAACTCGTACTTCAACCAGTTGGGTGACGGGATCGGTGGCTATGTGCCACCGCAGGTCCACTCGCTGTCGCGCAAGCCGCTTTCGATCGCCTTTGAGGAGATCGCCGCCGACAAGGTCATCGTCGACGCCGGCGAGTAGCACGATGCTCGTCGGCCGCCGGATCGTCCTCGGGGTCACCGGTGGGGTCGCCGCTTTCAAGTCCGCCTACCTGGCTCGTCGCCTCGTGGAGCAGGGTGCCGAGGTCAAGGTGATCATGACCCGTTCCTCCCTCGAGTTCCTCGGTCCGCAGACCATGGCCGCGATCACGGGCTCGCCACCCTTCACCGAGCTATTCGGGACCGACCGGGTCTCACCGCATACCGAGCTCGCCGCCTGGGCCGAGGTAGTGGTGATAGCGCCGGCCACGGCCGCCACGCTCTCCCGCATGGCCAACGGTGAGAGCGACGACCTCCTTGTGGCCACCCTCCTCGCTTTTACGGGACCCGTGGTGGTCGCACCGGCGATGCACACCGAGATGTGGGAGCACCCCGCCACCCGGCGCAACCTGAACGTCCTCGCCGACGACGGGGTGCGCATCGTCGGGCCCGGCCGCGGGGCGCTTGCTGGCGGTGATGAGGGCACCGGGCGGATGGTCGAACCCGAAGAGATCGTAGAGGCGATCACGGCTGCGCTTGGTGGCGGAGACCTTGCTGGTCTCAAGGTGCTTGTCAGCGCCGGTGGCACCCGCGAGCCGGTGGATCCTGTGCGGTTCATCGGCAACCGATCGTCGGGAAAGATGGGCAACGCGGTTGCGTTGGCGGCGGCACGGCGCGGCGCAACGGTGACGCTGGTGACGACAACCGCAGCGGCGACACACCCGGGTATCACCGCGATCCCGGTCGAGACGTCACAGCAGATGGCCGAGGCCGTGTGGTCGGCGGCAGCGGGAGTGGACATTGCCGTTCTCGCTGCGGCGGTGGCCGATTTCCGACCCGCAGCCCCGGCATCGAAGAAACTGCGCAGAGCCGAAGGTCCGCCTCAGATCGTCCTCGAACCGACACCCGACATCCTCGCCGGGGTCGCGGCGATGAAGCCGCGTCCCTTCATCGTGGGATTCGCCGCCGAGACCGGCGCCGCCACCGGTGCCGCCGGCAAGATGGCACAGAAGGGTGTCGACGTCCTGGTCGCCAACGACGTGACCGCCCCAGGAGCGGGCTTCGGTACGGATACGAACATCGTCACGGTGTTCACGGCTGCGGGGAGCGTGGAGGAGTGGCCGATGCAGTCGAAGGCGGCGATCGCAGATCGGTTGTGGGACCTCGTGCTCCAGGTCAGGTCACACTGAGCGGCGTCGCCCGCGTCGTTCCCGACGTCCCATCGTTCGCGGTCGATGACGGGTTTGTGTACGCGGTCCCGGATGGAATGTCGCTCTCCGTGGGCTCGATGGTGCGGGTGCCACTCGGCGGTCGACGGGTGCGGGGGTGGGTCGTGGCACTGGGAGAGCCCGACCGTCCGCGCCTTCGGGCGATCCTGTCGCGAAGCGGAGACATCCCGACGTTCGATGCGCGGCTGCTCGGGGTGCTGCGATGGGCGGCGATCCACTACGTCGCACCACTGGCGGCAGTGCTGGCCAAGGCTTCGCCTCCGAACATACCGCGAGGTTCGGCCGGCGGTGCTGCATTGCCGGGGGTGCGCCGTCGACCCCGTCTGTTGGTCGGAGCCGACCCGTGGGAAGACACACTGGCCGAGGAGGCAGGGGCGGTACTCGGCTCGGGTCGGTCTGTGGTCGTGGTGGCTGCGACGATTCCTGAGGCAGACCATCTCGCCCTGACCCTCGGCAAGCGGCTGCGAGAGCCCGTCACGGCGGTCTCATCACAGATGGGAGGAGCCGCAGTGACCGCGCGGTGGGTCGGGGCAGCCTCTCAGCCGGGAACACTCCTCGTGGGCACCCGAGAAGTGGCCGCATGGCCGCTCGCCTCACCCGGCCTGGCAATCATCGCGGGTGAGGGCCGTCGTGGCATGAAGGACAAGGCGACACCCACGATCCACGCGCGGGACCTTCTGCTTCGCCGCGCCGCCGTCGAGCGGTTCGGGGTGCTCATGACCGAACATGTTCCTACGGCAGAGGCGCTGCACCGATCGGAGGTCATCAAGGTTGGGACGCGTCCCTGGGGTCTCGTCGAACTCGTCGATAGGAGTGCAGATCCTCCGGGCACCGGCCTCATCGCAGCTGCGACCGCCAACGCGCTGCGCGCCGTCGGAGACCGCCGCGTTCTGCTCTTCACCCACCGCAGGGCCGGCGCCCAGCGGTGCGTCCGCTGTCGACTCCTCAGACGCTGTCCCGTCTGCGGAGCAGCGCCGGGAGACGCCACGGTGTGCCCGCGCTGTGGTGCCACCACCGATGCGTGCACTGCGTGCGGGAGTCGTCGCTTTGAGACCCTGGGCGCGCCTGTGCCGCGCGTCCTCGCGGAGGTGAGCCGGATCGTGCAGCGGGAACGAGTCGGGTTGGTGGGCTCCGGGAAACCGTTCATGGTCGGCACCGAACGCGACCTTCCCGGACTCGAAGTCGACCTCACCGTCGTGCTCGACGGTGACGGGCCTCTGATGGCGCCGTCGTATCGCGCGGCCGAGGACGGTCTCCGTCTCCTGGCGCGCGCAGTTGCTGCGGCCGGTCGGGGTCGCGGGCGACGAGGAATCGTCCAGACGGCGGACCCGACCCATCCCGCGTTGGTGGCGCTGCGCGACGGCGACCCGGTGCGATTCGTGCGGGCCGATTCGGCGCGTCGGTCAGCGCTCGGATTTCCCCCTGGCGGCGAGATCCTGGTGATCGAGACGGTGGGGGACACCGTGCCCGGCGAGCTTGCGGCCGCGGTGGGCGATCGCGCCACGGTGCACGGACCTGCGGCAATACCCGGCGGCATGCGCTGGCTGGTTCAGGGTGTCGACCTCACCGCGGCGCGGGTCGTGCTGCGGGGTCTCGTGGCGCGCTGGCGCGAAGCAAAGGTGCGCGTGAGAGTGGACGCAGACCCGGTAGAGCTCTGATCCTCCAGACCCGGGTCGGGGCCCCAAGTTTTCCAGACCCGGGTTGGGGCCCCAACCCCAACCCTCCTCCGAGCATGGGGCCCCTGCCCCATGCCGGCCGTCACTCGCG
>JBBTKD010000048.1:0-2420 GCA_038059105.1 Actinomycetota bacterium
GGACTGTCAGGGTTCGCCGTCACCGGTGTCGGCTCCACGCTCTCGTACCTACAGCGGGTGGCGGTCGATCCGAGATACCAGGGCACTGGGATAGGCCGCTCATTGGTTCGCTCCGCAGCGCGATGGGCCAAGAAGGAGGGTGCGACGGCGATCATGCTCAACACCCAGGTCGGCAACGATCCCGCGATCCGCCTCTACGAGTCAGAGGGCTACGACACTCTCGACGAACCGCTCGAGGTCTTAATCAGCAGGTGAGTCGGGCGCCGAAGGCCGGGCCGGCTCGGGATCACTGGCGATCGTTGCGGTCGCCGCAACGGCCAGCACCCCGGCTGGAAGTGCCGCCCACCAATGCCGGAAGGTGTCCCCCAAGCCGCCCGAGAGGTCGGCGACAGCTGAGGCAAACCACACGAGTGCCAGCACGGTGGCTGTAACGCACAGGGTGAAGGCGGACCACTTCATCTGCGCCTTCATCTCCGCCGACTCTACCGGCGAGGCCGCTAGGGGTGACCCGTCTCACACCCCAGGCTTCCGACTGCGAGAATCAACCAAGAGTCCGCACAGACAGGCCGCCGAGGGAGAGACATGATTCGCATCGTCACCGATTCCTCGTGTGACCTTCCCGACGAGCTTCTCGCCCGGCATCGCATCACCGTGGTGCCGCTGACGATCCGCTTCGGGGACGAGGACTTCGTCGATCGAGAGCAGCTCACCAAGGACGAGTTCTGGACCAGGCTCACCGAAGGAGCGGTGCTGCCTGAGACGGCGGCGCCGTCGGTGGGTCGGTTTCTCGACGCATTCCGGGCGCTGTCGAACGAAGGCGCCGATGGCGTCGTGGTGGTGTGCATCTCCTCCAAGATCTCCGCAACGCACCAGGCGGCGGTTCTCGCCGCCGAGCAGTTCCCGGGCGGAATCCCGGTACGCGTGGTCGACAGCAGACTCGTGTCGGCGGCACTGGGACTCGTGGCGATCGAGGCCGCGGAGTTGGCTGAGACCGGAGTGACGGTCGACGCCGTGGAGGACGCCGCCCGCACGGCCGCAGCCTCCTCCAACATCTACGCAACCCTGGACACCCTCGAGTTTCTCAAACGGGGCGGCAGAATCGGTGCGGCGCAGGCATTCTTCGGCAACCTGCTCGACATCAAGCCGATCATCTCGTTCGAGGATGGCGCTGTCGAGGCTGCGGGAAGGGTGCGCACCCGGCGAAAGGCACTGGCAGCAGTCGTCGACCACGTCGCCGGTCTCGGCGACACCATCCGCCGGTGGGCCGTCGTCCACTCCGATCCCGCCGATCTCGACGAGTTTCTCGCAGCGCTGCGCAGCGTGAGGGACGAGGAACCCCTCATTGCCCGCCTGGGACCGGTCGTCGGAACCCATGCCGGACCGGGTGTCGCCGGCGTGGTCTACCGCCTCGCCTGACCGGTACCGTTGCCGCCGTGACCGACCGGGCAGACACCGACGCCGCCCTGATCGAGCGGTACCTCCGCGGCGAGATGGCGGCCTTCGAAGAGTTGATGCGCGCCCATGAGGATCGGGTCTTTGCGGTCTGTCTGCGAATGCTGCGGGATCGAGAGGCGGCACTCGACGCCACCCAGGAGACCTTCGTCACGGTATTTCGCAAGGCGGACCGCTTCGCCGGTCGCTCGGCATTCGGCACCTGGCTGTATCGGGTGGCGGTGAACACCTGTTACGACCACGCCAGGAGGTCGCGGCGCCATCTGGCGGAACCGCTCCCGGAGGGGAACGACCCGATGGACGCCGCCGCCGGCGACGCCTTCGGCTCGGTCGAGTTGCGTCCCGACCTGGAGGCCGCCCTGGCGGCACTCCCTGCGGAATTCCGGGCCGCAGTGGTCCTGGCCGACGTCGAGGGCCTGGGGTTGCAGACGGTCGCCGAGGCGCTCGGGGTTCCGGTTGGCACGGTCAAGTCCCGGGTATTCCGGGGACGCCGGCTCCTCGCTGAAGCACTCGGGAACCTGAGAGACCCCTCCGACACTCCAAGTGGCGAACACCATGCATAGATTCGATCCCGAACTCGTCGCCGCACTGGCAGAGGGAACGCTCGAGGCCGCCGAGGCCGCGGAGTTGGAAGCACAGATCGCAGGCGATCCCGCGGCTCTGGCCGAACTGGCCAAACAGCGGGCGGCGCTCGCCGCCATCCGCACCGCCGGTTCTCCGCGGCTCGATGCCGCGGAGCGCAGCTCCCTGCGCGCTGCCGTCGCCGAGCAGCTCGGACTAACTCCCTCGGAATCCCCCTCCGTCACCCGCCCTCGCCGGGTGGCGTGGGGGGCAATCGCCGTTGCCGCCTCGGCGCTGCTTGCAATCGTTGCCTTCGCCCCCGTAGCCGGCCTGCTCAAGACCGGAGGTGGCGACGATGCCGGCGACCTGAGCTTTGCCGAGTCCGCAACCACGACCTCGCGTCAGGC
>JBBTKD010000049.1:0-1451 GCA_038059105.1 Actinomycetota bacterium
AAGCTCGCCGAGATCACGAAGGATCTCGGCACCTACCAGGAGCGCTGGCAGGAGATGTCTCCGGGGGCGCCACCGTTGCGCACGCCTGATCTTCGGGTGGCGGCAACGGTGGTCGCCGTGGCACGCACCAAGGCGACTGCGGTGGCCCGCGGCGTCTGGCCGTGAGAACCCCCTCACCCGACCGGTAGACGGTCGAGCAAGCCCTGGCGGAGCCGGGGGTGCCGTCCGGCATCCTCGGCCCGGTCGATCGATTCGGTGAGTTTGCGGCCGAGGTTGACCCCTACCCAACGGAGTGGTTCGGGTTCCCACTTGCGCACCCGGTGGCCCACCCACGGGAGGTGGACCAGGTCGGAGTCGACACCGAGCACGAGATCACGGACCGTCTTGCCGGCGAGGTGGGCAGCGGCGACGCCCTGGCCGACGTAACTCCCCGCCGTGATCACCGACCCGTCGACGGTGATCGCTGGTCGCCAATCGCGCGGAATCGCCAGTGGACCACCCCACTCGGCGTCAAACTGGACTCCGGCGAGCACGGGAAACAAATCGACCAGGGTGTCGCGGAGAAACCCAAAGGTGCGGGGGTCGAGATCGAAACCGGGCTTGATCGTCGAGCCGTAGTGATAGGGCGCCCCCCGACCCCCGAACGCCATGCGGCCGTCGGCGGTGCGCTGTCCATAGATGATCAGATGACGCCCGTCAGAGAAGGTCTCCCGCTCCCCCAGGCCGATGGCATCCCACGCCGCAGCCGGCAACGGTGCCGTCGCCACCATGAGCGAGTACACCGGGATCACCCGGCGCCGCTGCTTGGCGAACTGGGTGCGATAGGCCTCGACCGCCTGGATCACCCGGGAGGCCCGGACCATCCCCCGCGGAGTCCACACCCCGCCCTCGACGATGCGCCCAGGGGTGTCTTCGTAGACACGGACGCCGCGGCGCTCCGCCGCAGCCGCCAGTCCGAGCACAAGACGGGCGGGATCGATGGCGGCGCAGTGCGGCGTGTACAAGGCGCCAAAGAGGCGAGAGGGGGTCACCCGGTGCTCCGCCTCGTCGGTCTCGAGCCAGCGGACGTCGCTGACGTCGAAGCCGACGCGGTGCATCAGTTCGATCGACTTCCGGAGTCGGCCGACGTGCCCCTGGCGGGTCGCGGCGACCACGGTGCCGCCGTGGGCGAATCCGCAATCGATCCCCTCGGCCGAGGCCACCTCGCCGATTTCGCTGACCGTGCGGATCATGGCGCGATAGGTCCGCACCATGCCATCGCGGGTATCCGGATCGGCAACCATCCGTTCCGTCCCAGCGAGTTCGGCAGCCGCCCAACCCCCGTTGCGTCCTGAGGCCCCGAAGCCGACGTGCTCCCTCTCGACTACAGCGATCCGCAGTCCGGGATCGGCCTCTGCGAGAAAGTACGCCGTCCACAACCCGGTAAATCCAGCGCCGACGATGCACACATC
>JBBTKD010000049.1:1551-11129 GCA_038059105.1 Actinomycetota bacterium
GGAAGGGCGGGCACTGCCCGCCCTTCCGAAGTTTCGCGCGGAAAGCGCTAGCGCTTCTTCGCCGCCTTCTTGGCAGCAGGCTTCTTCGCAGCCTTCTTGGCGGCGGGCTTCTTCTTGGCAGTAGCCATGAGTGTTTCCTCTCGTGTCTCCCCTTTCGGGGAGTTCTTCCACTCGCTGGTGCGAGTGCTGTACGACGCAAGTTGTACATCACGCGTGTAGTTCCCGTCCCTGCCACGACTGGGCGGTACCACGCCATATTCATGTCGCTTGCCAGCACGCCCCAGGCAGGAACCCCGGCGACCCTGGTGAGGTCATCCCCACCCCCTGTGGAGAAACCCGCGACACGGCAGGTTCACGCCCTCGTCGGTCACGGTACTGCCGCCTCGCCGGTAGCCTGAAGCTCGTCATGGCATCCGTCATCGCCGTCATCGAAATCGCCGCTTCGTATCGCCGTGGCCTCGAAGCGGCGCTCACCGACGCGGGATTCACCACGACGACCGAGCCGGGCGATGCGGATGCGGTGCTTCTCGCCCTGCGCATACCCGAGGGATGCGAAGCCGCCGATGCTCTCGTCGCCGCAGGGAAGGTGGTCGTGGCCCTTCTGCCCGATCCGACGCCTGCGGGTCATGCCCACGCGTTCGAACATGGCGTCGCGTCAGCAACGCCATGGGATGCAGACCCCTCAGAGATCGTGGCCGCCCTCACACACGCCATCGAAGGGTGGACCCGACTCCCCGTGGCGACCGTCGCAGCCCTGGCCGCAGAGTGGCCGGGCGCCCACACACCCCGTCCCGACATCACCGACGAAGAGATCGGATGGCTCGCCGAGCTCGCCAGCGGAGAGACCGTCGCCCGCATCGCCGACGAGACGGGCTACTCGGAGCGGGCCATGTTCCGCCGCCTCCATGAGGTGTACGAGCGGCTCGGCGTGAGTGGAAGAACTGAGGCAATCGTCGCCGCAGAACGTCTCGGACTGTTCGCCGAGGAGTGACGCTGGCGTCCGATTGTCACGAAAACCGTGGCACGGTCCTGCCATCGACCACAGTCTCGTGGACTCTGATCGAGCTAAGACCAACCTGCTCGAACGGGTCGCCATCGAGAATGACGAGGTCTGCCACTGCACCAGGCCGGACCACGCCGCTTTCTCCATCGCGATGGTTGACGTACGCCGAGCCCGCGGTGAAGCCAACGAGGGCATCTGCGACCGCAATGCGCTGAGCCGGGAGAAACGCGGAGCCATCACCACCGATCTCGCGACGCTGCACGGCCACCTCGATCTGAGCCAGCGGGTCTGCGGTGGTCACCGGCCAGTCGCTCCCCATCGCCAGCGTTGCCCCAGAACGCAAGAGGTCACCAAACGGGTACTGCCAGGACGCCCGCGGCTCTCCCAGGAATGGAATGGTGAGGTCGACCATGGCCGAATCGGCACACGCCCACAGCGCCTGAGCGTTGACCGTGACTCCCATCCTCCTGAACCGCGGGATGTCGTCCGGATGGACAATCTGAAGATGGGCGAGGTGAGGACGCACGTCGCTCCAACCGAGAGTGTTCCGGGCAGCCTGCACCGCATCGAGAGCAGATCTCACGGCGGCGTCTCCGAGCGCGTGGAAGTGGGGCTGGAATCCCCGCCGCATGACTTCGGTCACGATCCCGGGCAACTCCCCTGGATCGACATAGTTCATGCCGAAGTTTTCGGTTGGTGTTCCCGATACGTCGAGGTACGGGGTGAGGGTCCTGGCGGTGAAGTTCTCACAAACGCCATCGAGCAACAGTTTCACCGTGCCTGCCCGGTATCGGCCAACCGCCTCGCCTCGCATGACCTCGAAGTCGTCCAGTTGGTCGATACCCGAAGCGGGATCCCACCACAACGCTCCGCGGACCGTGGCGCGGAGCCGCCCCTCGGCGGCGAGGTGGAGGTACCCCAGATGTAGACGCTCGGTCACCCAGGCGTCTTGCCAGGTGGTGACGCCGAGCGACAACAGGTAGTTCTGGGCTACCTCGAGCGCGTGCTCGAGTTCCTCCTGAGACTCTCGGGGAAGGATGCGCTCCACCAGTGCCATCGCCCCCTCTTCCTGAAGGGTGCCCTGGGGTCGGCCGTCAGCGAGGCGCTCGATACGGCCGAAACGCGGCTCCGGTGTGCCGGCATCGATCCCTGCCGCGACGAGAGCCGCCGAGTTGGCCCAGCCGGCGTGTCCGTCGGCAACGCGAAAGTAGGCGGGCCGGTCGGGAATCACCGAGTCGAGAAGGGCCGCGGACGGCATGCCGCCTTCGAACCACGGGAACCGCCATCCGGCGCCGCGCATCCACGTTTCATCGGGATGGGCGGCTGCATACGCGGCGATCTGCTCGAGAGCCGATGCGCCGTCGCGCGACTCTGAGAGGTCGCAGGAGAGCATCGTGCGTCCCCCGGTGAGGGGATGCACGTGTGCATCCTGGAACCCGGGGCAGAGGAATCGACCCTCCAGGTCGATCACCTCAGTGCTAGGCCCTACCGTCGCCGCAACCTCCGCCCAGCCCCCCACCGATACGATTCGCCCCTCGGAAATGGCGATCGCTTCGGCCCAGGAACGAGCCGCATCCGCACAGAACACCCGACCGTTGCGATAGACGAGGTCGGCGAACGCGGTCATGCTCGGTCGATCACCCACCGATCACCGGGGTGCGTTACCCGGCACCCCTCAGGGGCGCCGGGTAACGGGCAACGGGCAACGGGCAACGGCTGCTAGCTCTTGGCCTCGGCGAACTTGTCCGTGAAGTTGATCTCGTAGTCGCCCGTATCGGTGATCACTTCCGTGTCCGCCGCCTCGGTAGCGGCGTAGAAGTCGACGACTTCCTGGTCGAGGAAGGGCACCGAGGCCGCGTTGGGACTCCCGTAGTAGTTCCAGTTGGTCAACTGAGCCCCGTTTTCGGCATCCAGGATGAAGTCGATGAACGTATGCGCCGTGCAAGGAGCAGTCGAGATCGTCGGGATCGTCATGTTGTCGATCCACAACGTTGCACCCTCTTCGGGGAGCACATAGGTGAAGTTGTCGGGGTTCTCGGTCTCCCCGATCGCCACGATCATGTTGCCTGAGTAGCCGTGGGCGACCGCCACCTCACCATTCGCCAGGTTCTCGTCGTACTGATCCGAGTCGAACGTGGCGATCCCGGCACGGGCATCGCGGATCACCTGAGCCGCCTCCTCGAGGTGCTCGATGGTGGTGTCGTTGATCGAGTAGCCGAGGTACTCCAGGGCGGCGCCCATGGTCTCCCGGGGATCGTTGAGGAGGGACACCCCTCCGGCGAAGTTCTGAGTCAGCTCGGGGTCGAACACGAGCGCCCAACTCGGCACGAATGCGTCGCCGACCAGTTCAAGGTTCACCCCGAGGCCCGTGGTGCCGTACTGATAGGCGACCGAGAAGTCGCCGGAAGGGTCGTAGGGCTGAGTGCGGAACTCCTCGGCAAGGTTCCCGTAGTTGGTCAAGGCTTCCTTGTCGAGTTGGTAGACCAATCCTTCGTCGATCATGATCTTGATCATGTAGTCCGACGGCACGACCAGGTCGTAGGCAACCCCCGCCTGGATCTGGGAAAGCATGGCCTCGTTGGACTCGTAGAACGACTCGACGACGTCGACGCCGTATTGCGCCTCGAACGCAGTGATCAGGTCGGGATCCATGTACTCGGACCAGTTGTAGAAGTTGAGATTGCCGTCAACCTGACCGGGAGCGCAGTCGACGGTGGCAACCGTCCCGGTGTCGTCGTCGCCGCACGCCGCAACGACGAGCACTAGGACAGCCGTGAGGGCCGCCGAGCGGAGCATTTTGGTCGTTCTCATGTGTCCATCCTCCTGAACGCGGACCCGGCGATCAGCCGGGTGGATTGGTCGTTGATCATCGATCGTTCGATCCAGACACTCTACTCCGTGACCCCCGTTGCAGCCCGAATGACACCGCCACGAGCACCATCGAGGCGACAAGCATCACGGTCGAGACGGCATTGATCAGCGGCGTGACGCCACGGCGTACCAGGCCGAACACGTAAACCGGCAGCGTGGTCGCCCCTGGACCAGCAACGAAGTTGGTGATCACAACGTCGTCGAGCGACAGGGTTAGGGCGAGGAGCGCTCCCCCGGCCACCCCCGGGAGGATGAGCGGCAACGTCACCATGCGAAAGGCCTGCCAGCGCCCCGCATACAGGTCTGCAGCCGCCTCCTCGAGGCGAGGGTCCATCTGGCCGAGTCGGGCCCGCACCACCACGGCGACGAACGAGATATTAAAGGCGATGTGACTGAGCGAGATAGTGCCGAGGCCGAACGAGGGACTCCACCCCACGGCAGCATCGAGCCACTGAAAGCCCTGGGCGAAGAACAGCAGGAGCATGACCGCCATGGTCACTTCGGGAATGATGATCGGGAGGTAGAGCAGGCCGTCATACACGCGCTGTCCCCGGAAGCGGAATCTCTCAAGGGACAGCGCTGCCATCGTTCCCAGGATCGTGGCGAAGAACGTCGAGATTCCGGCGACGATCACTGAGTTCTTCAGGGCGCCCATGACCGTCTCGTTGGCGAACACCTCCCTGTACCAGTGCAGCGACGGTTCGGTCCAGATGCCGACGTTGTTGTTCGCATTGAACGAGAACACGACGAGCACGAGGATCGGCGCATAGAAGAAGATGAACACCAGCCACGAGTTGGCGGCGAGCAGGCGCTCGATCGGACCCTTCGGTCGAAGACCAGTGGACACACTCACAGGTTCTTCGCCCCCGATCGGAAGTAGGCGATCGTGAAGATCAGCATCACGGTCATCATTCCCATGGACAGGGCCGACCCGAAGGGTTGGTTCCGTGCGGCGAGGAACTGACTGACGATGTAGTCACCGAGAAGGGTGGTCTTGGCGCCGCCGAGGATCGCCGGCGTCACGTAGGCACCCAGTGTCGGAACGAAAACGAGGATCGACCCGGCGATCACTCCCGGTCGCGACAGCGGCCATGTCACCTTGCGGAATGCCGTCCAGCCATCTGCGTACAGATCGCGGGCGCCTTCCACCAGGGTCCAGTCCATCCGCTCCAGCGATGCATACAACGGCAGCACCATGAAGGGGAGAAAGCCGTACACCAGCCCGATGAGAACGGCGGTGTTCGTGAACAGCAGTCGGATCGGCTCGCCCCCGAGTGCCTGTGATAGTTGCGACAACGGCCCGTCAGAGCCGAGCAGCACCTTCCACGCATACGTACGCACGAGGAAGTTCGACCAGAACGGGATCATGACGAGGATGAGCAGCACGCTGCGCAACGCCGGGCGGCGGGTTGCCATGTAGTAGGCAAAGGGGTACGCAACGACGAGGCAGATCAGCGTCGTCGCCAGGGCGAGCACGATCGACCGCACGGCGATTTGGCCGACCAGCGGATCCCACAACCGGCGATAGCTCTCCAGATTCCAGTCGGCGAGTCGGGTCCTGCCTGTCGAACTCCTCGTCGCAAACGAGTACACGAGCACGATGACGAGTGGCACCGTGAAGAAGACGGTCAAATAGATCCAGGCAGGAAGCGATATGAAGAACCCTCGACGCGAGTCGGCGCGACGAGCGTCCTCCTCCAGCTCGGGGCGGGCTGGGGCGACCGTTTCGGTGGTCAACGCTCCACGACCGTCGTCGCCGCCGGATCCCACGCCACGACGGCCTGCTGTCCGACCTCGTGGAGGTCGACACCGGGACGGTTCTCCTCCTTGACCTCGATCACCCCGGCGACAGTGTCGACGTCGTAGTAGAAGACGTCGCCGAAGTAGACCCGGCGCACAACTTTCCCCTGCAATGTGTTCAGACCTGTGGTCACCGGCTCCTCGAGTCCATACAGCTCGAGACGTTCCGGCCGCACCGCCACCGTCACCTGGCTCCCCGGAACCGCCCCGGTCGCAGCTGACACGACTGTGCCCCCACCGAGGCGTACCGACCGGTGATCGACGACGGTGGCAGTGAGCAGGTTGATCTCGCCGATGAAGTCGGCGACGAACCGGGAGGTGGGGTGCTCGTAGATTTCTTGGGGAGTGCCCACCTGGAGGAGTCTCCCTTCGTTCATCACCCCGATGCGGTCGCTCATGGTGAGCGCCTCCTCCTGATCGTGGGTCACATAGATGAAGGTGATCCCCACCCGCGACTGCAGCTCCTTCAGTTCTACCTGCATGGCCTGGCGGAGCTTGAGGTCGAGGGCGCCGAGCGGCTCGTCGAGGAGCAGAACCTCCGGCTCGTTCACCAGGGCCCGGGCGAGAGCGACGCGCTGTTGCTGCCCGCCCGAGAGCTGCTTGGGAGATGCATCGGCGCGGTGACCCAGTTGCACCATGTCGAGGGACTTCTTGACCCGCTCGCCGATCTCGGATCGCGGCACCTTCTTCATCAGGAGTCCAAAGCCGACGTTCTCCTCGACCGTCATGTGCGGAAAAAGTGCATACGACTGGAACACTGTGTTCACCGGTCGCTTGTTGGGGGGTTGGAGCCCCATCTCATTGCCGTGAATACGCAATGAGCCCTTCGTCGGGAACTCGAACCCGGCGATCATGCGCAACGTGGTCGTCTTGCCGCACCCACTCGGTCCGAGGAGCGAAAAGAACTCGCCGTCATGCACCGAAAGGTCCATGTCGCGAACGGCATAGGTCTCGCCGAACACTTTCGACACGCCCTTGAGCAGCACCGCCTCCGTCATGTGCGCGTCATGCCGATCTCCGCGAGGGGCCACTCAGCCATGGAGTCCCGACCCGGTGACGTCAGCCGCAAACTGTTCGAAGACCGCTATGTAATGGTCAAGTTCGGCGTCCGTATGGGCGATCGAGAGTGTCCACTGTTCGTCCCCGCCGGGCGTCATGAAGACCCCATGGTTCATGTGGTAGAGCCACGCCAGATAGTTGAGGTCGTCGTCGAAGTACTCGACGTACGACCGATAGTCGATCACCGGCTCCGAAGCGAACATCACGCAACCCTTGGCCGACATCCCGACGGCGTATGCGGGGAGACCAAAGCGATCACACACCTCCTGGCATCCGGCGAGCATGCGCTTGCCTGCTTCCTCGAGCCGGGCATATGCCGAGCCGTCGAGCACCTTGGTCAGCGTCGCCTCGGCCGCAGCCATCGTGAGCGGATTGCCGTTGAAGGTGCCCACCTGCGCCACCGTCTTCGACGTGATCTGGGCCATGATCTCCTCGGTACCGAGAACCGCCCCGATCGGGGTGCCTCCCCCTGTCGCCTTGGCGACAGCGACGATGTCGGGAACCACGCCGAATCGCTCCACTACTCCCCCGGCGGCGATCGTGGCGCCGGTCTTCACCTCGTCGAAGATGAGTACCACGCCGTGGCGTGCGGTGATCTCGCGAACCGCCTCCAGATAGCCCGGAAGCGGTGGCACAACGCCGATGTTGAGCATCACCGGTTCCATGATCATCGTGCCCACGCCGGGGTTGGCGACGAGCGCCGCATCGAGCGCATCGGCGTCGTTGAATGGCACCACGGTCACCAAGTCGATGTGGGCCTGGGGAATGCCAGCGCTGTAGGGAACGCGGTTCGGTGTCGACCGGGACCCCATCTTCGCCGGGTCGGGCGCCACCGACACCATCACCGTGTCGTGGTGGCCGTGGTAGGAGCCCTCGATCTTGACCACGCCGTCTCGGCCGCTGAAGGCGCGGCCGAGGCGAATCGCATCGAGAGTTGCCTCGGTACCTGAGTTGGCAAACCGAACCTTCGGGAGCCGGAACCGGCGCGACAGTTCGCGTGCCACCCGGATCGCCGACTCACCAGGGGCAGCGAAATGGGTCCCGCGGCCGGCAGCTGCCGCGATGGCGGCGGCGATCGTGGGGTGGGCATGGCCCATGACCATCACGCCGAAGCCATTGTGAAAGTCGGTGTACTGGTTGCCGTCCACATCCCACACCTGGGAGCCTTTGCCATGGCTCACATAGATGGGATGCGGCGGTTGATCCTGAAATGACGACGGCACACCGCCGGGAAGCACGGTGCGCGCTTCTTCGAGCAGACTTCGGGACTTGGCGGTGCGACCGGCGAGTCGGACGAGCATCTGCTCACGGAGTGTGGCAATCCGATCGCGGTTCATCGCTTGATGACCACGTGCTTGCTGATCGTATAGTCCAAGACCGCCTCCTCACTCATGTCCTTGCCGAACCCGGACTGCTTGAACCCGCCGTGAGGAAACTCCGAAGTGATCGGGAGGTGATCGTTGATCCAGACGGTTCCGAACTCGAGATCGGCTGCCGCCTGCATTGCCCTGCCGACGTCACGGGTCCAGACCGACGCGGCGAGGCCGTAGAGCACGTCGTTGCCGTATGCGATCGCCTGATCATCCCCATCGAACGGCAGGACCACCAGGATGGGACCAAACACCTCTTGTTGCACGATCTCCGCATCCTGGGGCACGTCGGTGATCACCGTCGGCGAATAGAAGTACCCCTTGCCCTTCGGTGCAGATCCGCCCACCACCACCTGGGCACCTGCAGCCCGAGCGCGGTCCACGAAGCCAGCCACCCTCTCTCGCTGCCGGGCCGTGATGAGCGGCCCCACCGAGACGTCGGGTTCGTACGGTCCTCCGACCTTCACCGCACTCATCGCCTCGGCGATGGCGTCGACCGCTTCGGCGTACCGCGACCGATCGACATATACCCGGGTCGCCGCCGTGCAGTCCTGACCCGAATTGAAGGTCGCTCCGACCGTGGCACCGGCCGCCAGGGCCGCCATGTCGGCATCGTCGAAAACGAGAAGCGGCGCCTTGCCGCCGAGTTCGAGATGGACACGCTTCAGGGTCTGCGCCGCAGTGGCCATCACCTTCTTACCAGCTGGCGTGGAACCCGTGAGCGAGACCATTCGCACGTCGGGGTGCTCGACCAACGCTTGCCCTACGTCGTTGCCTCCGGTGACCACATTGAAGACCCCGTCGGGGATGCCGGCCTCCTTGGCGAGTTCAGCGAGCATCAGCGAGGTGCGAGGAGTCGTCGGGGCGGGTTTCAGGATCGTCGTGCACCCGGCGGCGAGGGCGGGACCGATCTTCCACACCGCCATGTTGAGGGGGTAGTTCCACGGTGTGATCTGGCCCACGACCCCAACCGGCTCACGGCGGAGCATCGAGGTGTAACCCGCGAGATAGTCGCCAGCAGCCGTGCCGGCGGTGCTGCGGGCGGCGGCGGCAAAGAACTTGAGATTGTCCACCGAGAAGGCGACGTCGTTGTTGAGGCTCATCGACTCGTAGGGCTTGCCGGTGTCCTCGCTCTCCACCTTGGCGAAGTCGGCGGCGCGATCAGCCAGCAGGCGACCAAGGGTGTAGATCGCCTCCGAGCGTTCCGCCGGGCTGAGGCGTGACCACCGGCCGTCGTAGAACGCGGTGTGGGCGGAACGCACCGCCCGATCGACGTCGGCCGTCGACGCCTCGGTGACCTGGTCGACGACCTGCTCGGTCGCCGGGTTCTCGACGTCCGTCACGCCGCCGCCAGAAGTCTCCTGCCACTGCCCGTCGATCCACAACCGCCAGACCATCTCGGAGGGCTCCTTCGTACGTGTGCGGCGCCTGACACTACCTTGATATGACAATGCTCGACCCGAGTGCCGCAGTCG
>JBBTKD010000050.1:0-1256 GCA_038059105.1 Actinomycetota bacterium
TCCCCCCAATACCGCTGTTCGCGAAATGGGTCGCCGTACATGTGGTAGCCATTGCGTTCCCAGAAGCCGGGTTGATCGCGGTCGAGCAGATCGAAGCCGCGGGTCCACTTCACGGATTTCCAGAAGTAGAGGTGGGGAACGACGAGGCGCAGCGGCCAGCCATGATCGGGCTCGAGTTCGACGTTGTCGAAGCGCCAAGCGAAGAGGTTTCCGCCGCGGGCGAAGTCGGACAGCGGCAGATTGGCAGTGAAGCCGTGCTCCGCCCGAACGAGGACGTGGGTCGCCTCAGGCTTCGGGCCAACCATCTCGAGGACCGTCGACACTGGAACGCCCCGCCACGCGGTGTCGAACTTGGTCCACTTCGTCACACAGTGGATGTCGGCGACGATCTCTGCAGTTGGAAGCGCCCGAAATTCCTCGAAACTCCACCGTCGCGGGGTCGACACCAGGCCACCGACGGTAAAGTCCCATGTCGCGGTGTCCACTTTCGGCACCACACCGGCGTGAAGCACCGGAAACCGATCGGTGGAGTACTGACCGGGTGGAAGCCGCGCCGGATCGATGCCCTTGGCGGCGAGCTCAGAGCGGTTGCGCTCGAAGAATGAGGACACCCGGCGATGCTACCGCCGGGTAGATCGGGCGGCCCGTTAGCCTCAATCGGTGATGGACGAGTTCACGACGGAGACCGCCGACCACGCCACCCCACCGGCCCCGCCACGATCACGCCGCTGGCCCCTTGGCGCTCTTACTCTGATCGCGGTCGCCTTCGTGATCGGGGGTGTGGTTCTCTTCGGCGGCGACGACCCGCCGACCACGACGACCATCCCCGAGTTCGGTTCCTTCCCGACATTGACGGGAGAGGTTGCCCCCGACTTCTCGGTTGATCTCCTCGACGGGACCGCGTTTCGACTGAGCGACCATCTCGAAAACGACGGACGACCCGTGCTCCTCAACCTGTGGGCATCGTGGTGCGCACCGTGCCGTGAGGAGATGCCCGCCCTCGACGCCGCCGCGAAGGCGCATACCGACGTCTACTTCATCGGCATCGCCGTGGAAGACGACCCCGCAGCTGCGGAGGCATTCGCCATGGAGATCGCGGTGTCCTACGCCCTCGCCATCGACGAGTCGGAGCGAGTCGGCCGCCGCTACCCGTCCCCGGGACTGCCGGCGACCTTCCTCATCTCATCAGAAGGCGAAATCGTCCGCACCGTCTTCGGCGCCATCGATGAGGCGGAGATCGCGGAACTCATCGCGGA
>JBBTKD010000050.1:1356-5913 GCA_038059105.1 Actinomycetota bacterium
TTCTCGAGGAACGCCGCAACCCCCTCGGCGGCGTCTTCGGTTGCAGCGACCGCGGTCAACCCGATGTGCAAGCGATCGAGGGCAGCATCGAATCCCATGTCCTCGACCGCATAGAAGGCATCGCGACCGAGGCGCAGCACTGCCGGACTTACTGCAGCGAGGCCGGACACCACGAGATCGACTGCGACATCGAGTTCTGCCCGGGAAACGATCCGCGAAACCACCCCGAGGCGGAGCGCCTCATCGGCGGTGATCCTGCGTCCGGACATCATCAGCTCGAGTGCTGCCTTGTGCGGCATCACCCGCTGGAGGACCGCGGTGATCATCATTGGCCACAACCCCACCTTGATCTCAGGGGCGCCAAAGGTGGCGTCGTCGACGGCGACTGCGACATCGCACGCCGCCACCAACCCGAATCCTCCCGCTAGGGCATGCCCATTGACCCGGGCCACGGTGGGTTTGCCGCAGCCTCGCAGTGCCTTGAGCAGGTCTGCGAGCGCACCACGTTCTTGATGGTCGGCGAGTGGCTTGTCGACGAATCCGCCGCTGAGATCACCTCCGGCGGAGAAGGCCTTGTCGCCCGCTCCGGTGATCACGATGACCCTCACCGCAGCATCGACCGAGGCACGTCGCACCAGGTTGGCGAGTTCCGACATGGCGGCGTTCGAGAGCGGATTGCGCCGTTCCGGGTCGTCGATCGTGATCGTGACCCGTGGCGAGTCGACGTCGTAGCGCAGCACGGCTTCCTCGAAGTCGGAGGGCCGAGGATACCGGCGGCCCGGAGAAGGCGCAGACTTAAGCGGCGATCGCTCCGCGCCGCTCGAGGACGCGACGCAGCATCGTGACCACCTCGGGGTCGAAGTCATACGCCGCACCGCGATGCAGGGTCTCGATCGCCTCGAGCGGAGCACGACCGGCTGCGATTTCGTCGTCGTATGCCGAGACGACACGAACCACATGAGCCTCGCGTGACAGCGCAGGATCACGCTGCTCCCCCGGTCGGCGATACGGGCTGTGCATTACTGCCACGAGATCGGCGACCTGAGCAAGGTGCTTGGCCTCACCGATGATGGTGGCGCCCCAACCCGACACGTCCGACGGGGTGTGATGCCCCGCGGCGACCGACGGGTTTGCCAGGACGAGACGGCCGATGTCGTGGAGCAGGGCGGCATACTCGACACGGTCGAGCGCCCGCCCTCCAAGACCGAGATCTCCTCCCACCGCGACCGCGAGTTCGGCGGTTCGTCCGGCATGCCCGAGAGGAACCATTCCGCCCGCCTCCGGGATCCGTCCCAGTGCGCGGATCGTCTGGTCGAGGGTGTGCCGCGTCGCCTGCAACCGATGGAGCGAGATGTATCCGAACGCATACGGCAGACCGGCGAGGAGCAGCGACCACGGACCCATCACCGGTGCGGTGACTGCATAGAGCGCCGCCGCCGAATACAGAACGGCGTGCGCCGGCCAATCGGAAAGTGCCCGAAAGAAGCAGAGTCGCCGCGGAAGCCCACGATCGCGCCCCGATGAGATCGACCGCATCGCCGACGAGGCCACGTACCCGCCACCTGCGGCGATTGCGTATGCCGTGAGTGTGGTGGCATCGGCAGCAGCTTGGCCATCGATCACCAACGCGGCGACGGCAAACAGTCCACCGAATACGCCGATCCCCACCGGTTCCGAGGGGAAGCGTTCGTCACCGACACGGCGCCCATGGAGAAGGTGCACCAGGAGCCGCGACAGCGGCAACGCCGTCCCGAGGGTTCCGAGGACGAGCACCACCGAACCGTGTGACGTGAGCGCCACAGCCCCGGCGAGGGCGGGGGCCATCGACACGCCGAGACGCGTCGGCGTAGGCATCGGGAAGAACTGCGCGGCTATATACCCGGCGACCATGAACAGGAACATCGGGCCGGGCCACCAGATGACACCGATAGCGACACCAAACCCGAAGGTGCCCGTCAGCGCAAGGAGTCGGAAGCGCTCACGCACGGATGGCTCGCTCTCTCACCAGGCGCTCGACGGCCGCAGCGCTCTCATCCTCAGGAGACCCGTACACCTCACCGCTGATCTCGATCGCGGCGATGAGTGCTTCGACGACATCAACGCCATAGATCTCGCGGCGACGACGCAGCTGATCGAAGGCAGTGCGTTGCGTGACCGCCGAGCGGTATGAACGCGTACTAGTCATCGCATCGAAGGCATCGGCGGCGGCGAGGATGCGGCCCTCGATTGCAACCTCGGTTGAACCGTCGAGCAATGCGTGGTGCGCCGCGGCGATCGCCACCATCGGTGCGAGAAAGTCGACTCCGGCGAGCACGTCTTCGACCACTCGCATGTGTCGAACCATGCGCCGGTACTCGTCGTCGGTGAGCGAGTCCGGCTTGTGCAGCAGTGCCGACGGAACCGCCACCTTGCCGACGTCGTGGATGAGCGCGGCCCACCGCAGCCGCTCGAGCCGCTCCGGCTCGAAGCCGAGCCGCTCGGCTGCAACACGGGCAAACCCCGCCACCCGCTCGGTGTGTCCGTAGGTATACGGGTCGAGTGCTTCGACTGCCTTGACGAATCCCCGGATCGTGTCCTCATGGGCAGTGCGCAGCTGCGAATACGAGTGGAAACCCATCTGACCCACGAGGAAGGTCACGAGGATCAGCGGAAGGATGACGGGCCCGACGAGGACGTAGGCCGCACCGAGCACCCCGCCAAAGGCGCCGAGAACGGCAAGGGCGACATGGTTGGTCAGCATCTTCAGCCAGGGACGAAGGGTTCGCTCCGGATACAGCCGACGCACGATGAAACGGACGAGATGGAAATTCACCCAGTCGTACACGGCAGCAGCGAGCGCGGCGCCGACGGCGAGGAGCGGAAGATCGGATGCCTTCACCGGACCATCGGGAAGGAAGGGGAGAAACACTGTGATCCCGACCACGGCGGTGAGCACCAACTGCCCGAAGTTGACCGCAGGCTGGCGCCAGCGGCGCTGCCTCAGATCGTCGGGATGAAATGCCGCCATCGCCGCCATGAGCGCCACCGCCAGCACCGCACCTTCACGTCCGAAAGCAACCGCTGCGGTGAACGCGGCCATGATCGATCCGGATACGAAGAGTCGATCATTGACCTCGACCGAGGAGAACTCCAACGCGACGAAGGCGACAGCGAATGTAGCCCACAACCACAGCGGCCCCGGAGTGTCCTGGACGACGAAGAGTGCAGCGAGCGTGGCTGTACCGAGCACTGCGAAAGTGCCGGCGAGGATGGTGGCGCTGCGTTCGAGTGGGTTCATAAAAGTTTGGGTAGCGGGGTTGCCCGGGTGTTATTCGATCAGCCGACCCGCCAGCTCATCTCGCCGGCAGGTCCCATTGACTCGATTCCCACGGTCTGCCACATGTCACCTACCGCTTCCCTTCGTAAGGGGCTCGACGCCGTCTCTAGTTCGGCGCCGGCATGTATCCGCTTCGCTCTCTTGTGGAGTGCTAGCCGTACGGTGACCCGGGCAACCCCGGAGGTCGTTCGTGTCCGAGTTTGATGTCGGCACGCTCGACTCCCACCTTCACTTGTCAGGCGGGGTCAAGGTGACCCCTCTGCACTACCCGTCCGGACTAGTCCGGACACGCAAAAGCGGACGCCCCTGCTCGATGCAGGGAGACGTCCGCCCGAAGCCAGGATAGCGGGCGAGGGTGCTCTGCGAAGGGTTTTCGCGACCTTCCGGTCACCATGACACTCGGTATCCGGTGCGACTACGCTTGGTGGTGGGCCGTGGTGGCCCTTTGTTGCGCCGGATCGGTCTCGGGAGTCGGATCGTGGACATCAAAGAAATCGAAGAGACACTCGCAAGGCTGCCGTCGGTTAACGCCGTCCGCATTGCGGCGAACCGCGACGAGATTCGCGAAGTGCACATCCTCGCCGCACCCGACAAGGCGCCGAAGCAGGTGGTGCGCGACGTCCAGACGCTCGCCCTCGCCCGATTCGGGATCACCATCGACCGCCGGGCGATCTCGGTGGTGCAGATCGGACCGGAACGCCTCGATCCCGGAGACGATCGCCCCGCCATCAAGGGTGTCCATGAGATCCCGGAAGGAACCCGGACCACCGTTGCGGTTACTCTCGCCTGGCACAACGAGGACTACGTCGGTACCGCCACGGGACCGGCCGCACCCGCAGCCCGCATGCGCCTCGTCGGCGAGGCCGCGGTGCGCGCCGTCGAGTCGCTCCTCCACGGCGACGCCCTCGCACTGGACTCGATCGGCTCACCGACGATCGGGATGCGCACCGTGCTCGTGGTCGTCGTGGTCTCCACCGGCGAACGCGGGGAAGAGGTCGCCGTCGGATCGGCAATCAGCCACGGCGACGACTCCGAAGCCACCGTGCGAGCAGTGCTCGATGCGCTGAACCGGAAGATCAGCAGGCCGGAGTAGGCACCAGGCATCAGGCATCAGGCACCAGGCACCAGCCAGAGTCGCTTCCCGCCTCCCGCCTCCCGCCTGAGAATCTCACTTCTTGTTCTCCTCCCTTAGGGAGGAGTACCCGACTCCGAAGGAGTCGGGGGAGGAGGGTCTCCGCGTC
>JBBTKD010000051.1:0-9129 GCA_038059105.1 Actinomycetota bacterium
CTAGCGGCTGCGCAGCTTGGGGTCGAGGGCGTCGCGGATTCCGTCGCCGATGAAGTTGACGCTCATCACGGTGACCGAGATCATGACTCCGGGCCAGATCACGCGCATGGGCGCCAGGGTGAGATAGTCCTTGGCGTCGAAGAGCAGTCGACCCCAGGTCGGAAAGTCAGCAGGGAACCCGAGCCCGAGGAACGACAACGCCGATTCGGTGAGTATCGCCGTGGCCACCCCGAGCGCTGCCGACACCATCACCGGACTCATCACGTTGGGGAGGATATGCCGCATGATGATGTTTCGCTTGCGGGTGCCGATGCTGTGGGCGGCGACAACGAACTCTCGCTGCTTGAGGGCGAGCACCTCACTACGAACCACGCGGGCGGTTTGCATCCAGCTCGTGAGTCCGATGATGCTCACCACGAGGATGAAGATCCCGAGGCTCGGGCCAAACGTCTCCTTCAAGCTCTCCCGGAACAGCAGGATCACCACGAGAAGGAGCGGAAGGATGGGCAGCGCCAGGAACAGGTCTGTGAGGCGCATCAGGGGGCCGTCCCATCGGCGGAAGTATCCGGAGACCACCCCGATCCCGGTCCCGAGGAACAGGCCGAACAGCATTGCGGCGAAACCCACCGCCAGTGAGATTCGTCCACCGACGAGGACCCGCGCCAGAACGTCTCGACCGATGTTGTCGGTGCCGAACAGGTGCCCCCACGAGGGTCCCTGATTGGCCGAGGAGACATCGATGTCGAAGGGGTCGAGCGGATAGACAAGGGGCCCGACAACCGCGCCCAGCACGACGATGGTCAAGAGAAACAGGCCGACGACGGCTCCCTTGTGGCGACGGAATTGGCGCCACACATCTTGGCCGAGCGATCGATACTCGAGCAAGGTGCCCTCAGCGGTGGCCACTGGTGTCTGCGGTTTCTTATGCTTAGGGGCCATGGCTTCCTCGCACCTCAGTCGTACCGTATTCGGGGGTCGAGGACGCCGTACATCAGATCAGCAACCAGGTTGAAGATCACGATCAGCACGGCGAACATGAACGTCAGGGTCTGCACCATCGGCAGGTCGGCCTGGCCGATGGCGGCAATGAGCAGCTGGCCCAGCCCGTTGATACGGAAGATCTGTTCGGTGATGATGGCGCCGGCAAAAATCCCGGGAACCTGCAGGGCGATGAGAGTTATCACCGGGATCATGCTGTTGCGCATCGCATGCCGCAGTATCACCGTGCTCTCGCGCAGCCCTTTAGCCCGGGCGGTGCGCACGTAGTCCTCGTTGAGGTTGTCCAGGACGGCCGAGCGAGTAAATCGGGCAAGTGCCGCGGCATTGAACAGCGACAGCACGGTGACCGGCATGATCATCTGCTTGATCTGGAACCAGATGCTCGACCAATCGGTCAGCGAGACAGTGTGGGTCGTTTGGTAGAACGAGGGGAACCAGCCGAGCCAGACGCTGAAGATGACGATCGCAAGCAAGCCGGTGAAGAAGGTCGGCAGCGAGTAGCCGACCATGGCGATGAACGTCCCTGCATTGTCGAACCATGAATACTGCTTGTAGGCGGAGATCACACCCACCGGGATCGCGATCATGATCCCAAAGACGAAAGCAAGACCGAGAACCCACATCGTCTGCGGCAGGCGTTCGATGATTGTGTCCATCGCCGGACCCCGTGAGGACCACGAAATGATCCGGGCCCGGCCTTCGCAGTCGCCGAAGCAGGTGTTGAAGAGCTCACCCGCGAGGTGGAGCGGCTCGTTGATGAACATGAGCTGCATCCACCGGACCCACTTGACAAGGAAGGCGTCATTGAGCCCGAGTGATTCCCGGATCGCCTCTCTGACCTCCGACGGAATCGTCAGCGGAAGCTGGCTGGTCGGATCGCCCGGCGCCAGATCCAGGATCGCAAAGATGATGAAGCTGATACCGATCAGCGTGGGAATGGCAAACAGTGCGCGCCTGATGGCGTAGCGAGCCAAACTCAAACACTCCCTCTAGGGACCCGCGATGTGACGGGAGTGCCTCCCGGAGTCCGGAAGACACTCCCGCCGTTCATCGTGGGTTTGGATTTATTGACAGTTGCCTATTTGGCAGCCGCCTACCCGGTCCTGGTCCAGTCCTCGATGTTCCAGTACTCGGAGTCCCAACCGTTCGGATCACCGATTCCGCCGATCTCATTGGAAACCCCCGAGACGTTGCCTCGGTGGATCAGCGGGATGATCGCCCAATCGACGATCAGGTCGTTCGCCGCCCAGACCAGTGCATCCTGACCCGGATCGTCCAGAGGCGTCGACGCGAGTTCCGCTTGCAGGGCATCGAACTCGGGGCTGTTGAGCCGGGGGATGTTGCCACCACCCCAGGCGGTCGCCAACGTCGGGATCTGATCGATCCTCCAACCCTCAAAGTACAACGCAGCGTACGAGTTGTTCGCTCCATTCGTGAACATCTCGATGTCCGTGAAGAACTTCCAGATGCACGCGTCGGACGCACAAGTCCCGTCGAAGAACAGACCCGCATCCTCGTTCAGCATGTTGGCCTCGACGCCGATCTGTGACCAGTAGTCCTTGATCAGGGCCTGGTTGCTCTGACGCACCGCATTGGTCGAGGTCACCAAGTCGAAGGACAGCGGCACTCCGTCGGGAGTCTCGCGAATCCCGTCGCCGTCGGTGTCCAGGTACCCGGCCCCGTCGAGCAGCGCATTGGCTGCAGCGAGGTCCTGGGTGCACAGGTCGTCGTTGTTGGGTGAGTTCTCGGTTCCAACCGGCCAGATATTGCAGGTCGGAGAGCCGGCAGCCCCATAACCAACGGCGACCAACTCATCGCGGTTGATCGCCAGCGACAGAGCGTCATGGAGCACCGTGTTCTCGTAGAAGACGCTCACATGGGTTCCGTCGGGGCCGAACTCTCCACGAGGTTCGCCATCCTGACTGGTCTGACCCAGATTGAGGTGTTCGACGTTCGCGGTGAACGACGTCAAGACCTGACCAAGGCCAGCGGCCGCCATCGGCTCAAGAATCTCCGGAGCGACCTGGAGGTTCCAGGCGTAGTCGGCCTCGCCGATCTCGAGGACGGAACGAGCCGATGCCTCGGCATCGCCGCCACCCTTGATCTGCACGGTGCCGAAGAAGGGCTTGCCTTCTGCAACGCCGCGATAGTTCGGGTTGAATTCGTAGAGCACCGTGTCCTCAGCCCGCAACTCGGTCACCATGTAGGGACCGGTGCCGATGGGCTTGAAGTTTTGTTCGGTGCAACCCGTGGCTGCCTCACCGACACACTCGCCGAACTGAGCTCGCGAGATGATGGGGCTGGTATACCCGGCGAAGATGATGAACGGGAACGGCTGCGGGCTGTTGAAGTTCACCCGAACCGTGAGTTCATCAAGCGCTTCGACCGAATCCACAGCCTCCGGCACGAAGCCGGAACAACCCGTCAACACGTCGGCGCAGTACTCCCACGTAAACACGACGTCGTCCGCCGTGAACGCAGAGCCGTCAGACCACAGGACACCCTCCAAGAGGTTGTACGTGACCGACATCAGATCCGCTGGAATCCCGCCGTTGGACTGGGTCGGAACCTCAGCCGCAAGCGCGGCCACGGCATCCCCACCCGGCGAAAACTCGATCAGCGGCTCGAGCACCAGGGATCCTGCAAGCAGGTCCTTGGTTCCGCTCGACAGCAGTGGGTTGGCCTGCGAAACAGCCTGCCACTGCAAGAGCAGCAGGTCGCCACCCGAACCGGCCACGAAGCCAGGATCGGCGGTCGTCGTTGTTGCCGCCGTCGTGCTGGTCGTGGTGACCGGCCCCGCCGTCGTTCCGGTGTCGTCGTCGCCGCATGCGGCCACCACGACCACGAATGCGGCCAACATGGCCACAATCTTGATTGGTTTCACTTTGAGTGTTCTCACTTTCCTGTTTCCTCCAATACCGTGGGACCGAGCCCCATCGGTTGACGGCAGAGTAGCGATCGACCGGGGATGGTGTAGGGGGAAGGCGTCTACCCGGTAACCCGCCTTAAGCCGCACCGGAAACGCTGCTGAGCATCGAGGCGCTCTGCTCCGCAAAATGGCACGCCACCCAATGGCCGCTCTCGACTTCCCTCCATTCGGGCTCCTCCGTGGTGCAGCGTTCCTGGGCGATCGGACAGCGGGTGTTGAAGGGGCATCCGGGCGGGGGATTGGCGGGGCTCGGGATGTCGCCTTGGAGGATGATCCGCCTGCGACCCGATTCGACGATCGGGTCGGGAACCGGAACCGCGGAATGCAGGGCCACGGTGTACGGATGCAACGGGTTCTCGTACACCACGCTGACGTCGCCGAACTCCATGAACCTCCCGAGGTACATGACGGCAACCCGGTCGGCGATGTGCCGCACCATCGCCAGGTCGTGGGAGATGAAGAGATAGGTGAGCCCCATCTCGTTCTGGAGGGTCTTGAAGAGGTTGACCACCTGAGCCTGGATCGACACATCGAGCGCGGCAATGGGCTCGTCGCACACGATGAAGTCGGGATTCAATGCGATGGCACGGGCGATCCCGATCCTCTGCCGCTGGCCACCGGAGAATTCGTGTGGGTAGCGGTTGGCGTGCATCGGGTCGAGGCCGACGACGTCGAGGAGACCTTCCACCCGGGATTGTCGCTCTGACCGGCTCACCACCGAGTGTTCGCGCAGCGGTTCGGCGATGATCGAACCGACCGTCATGCGCGGGTTCAGTGATGCATACGGATCCTGGAACACAATCTGCATCCGCGGCCTGATCCGACGGAGATCCTCTCCCTTCAGCTCCGTAAGTTCGATTCCGTCGAAAGTCACCGAACCCTCGGTGGCGCGGTCGAGCTGGAGCATGACTCGACCGGTGGTCGACTTCCCCGATCCGCTTTCGCCTACCAGTCCGAGGGTCTCGCCCTTGCGGATGTCGAAAGTGACCCTGTCAACGGCCTTGACATCGCCGATGCGGTGGCGGAACACGCCACCCGTGATCGGGAAGTATTTCTTCAGCTTCTTGACGCTGATCAAGACCTCGCCGGCGGGCGTCGAGCCCGATCGGGGATGTTCAACGGTCAAGGCGAGGTTCGCCTTTCTCGATGTTCCACCAGCAAGCCGCTTGATGGGTGTCCGAGACTTCCAAGAGCACGGGATTCTCCTGCAGGCAACGGTCGTAGGCATATTCGCACCGTGGCGCAAAGGTGCAGCTGGTAGGCGCGGAGTACATGCCCGGCGGCTGCCCCTTGATGCTCTCCAGGGTCGCACCCTTTTGGTCGAGTCGCGGGACCGACCGGAGCAGGGCCCTCGTATAGGGGTGTTGCGGCGATCCGTACAGCTCACCGACACGAGCGACCTCCACAACCTGGCCGCCATACATGACGACCACCCTGTCGGCCAGACTGGCGATCACGCCGAGGTCGTGGGTGATCCAGATCACGGCGGTACCCAGCCTGTCCCGCAACTCCTTGACGATCTCGATGATCTGCGCCTGAATAGTCACGTCGAGTGCCGTCGTCGGCTCGTCCGCAATCACCACCTCTGGACTGCACGCCAACGCCATCGCAATCATCACCCGCTGCCTCATGCCACCAGACAACTCGTGGGGATAGGACGACATGCGCGATTTCGCATCGGGGATCCCGACCATCTCAAGGAGCTCACACGCTCGGTCCTTGGATGCTCCGGAGTCGAGTCCCCGGTGGATCGCGAGTGCCTCCGTGATCTGGAAGCCGACCTTGAGCACGGGGTTGAGCGACGTCATGGGGTCCTGAAAGACAAATCCGATCCGTCCCCCACGGACGTCGCGAAGCTCCTCCATGTCCATCGCGAGCAGGTCTTCTCCGTCGAACATGGCTTCACCCGACACGATCTCACCCGGCGGCATCGGGATCAACCGGAGCAAAGACATCACGGTCACGCTCTTGCCCGAACCACTCTCGCCCACCACACCAAGAAACTCGCCCTTGTTGAGGGTGAAGCTGACGTCGTTGACGGCGTGGACGACGCCGTCCTGCGTTTCGAAGCGGGTCGTCAGGCCCTTGACCTCGAGAATCGGCTCCAGCTGTTTCATGTGCTATCCGGATCGAGCTCGAGAAGGGCGCAAGCGTAGCCTCCCACGCCAGCCCGTGGGATCACGGCTTTCATCTCCCCCCACCCCAGCGTTCCGGCCACCGCCTCCGGCGTGGCGGCAACCGGGTTGGGTATTACCGAAGCGCCGAGCGCCGTATCCGGGTCTTTGAGTCCGTGGCCGGTGACGGTGCAGACCACGATGCCTTCGGGGAGATCGTCGCGGTGGGCGAGCAGTCCGGCGACCGGCGCTGCCGATGCTGGTTCCACGAGCAACCCCTCGCGGGAAGCGAGCAGTGCATAGGCGTCCATGATCTGATCGTCTGTCACCGCGTCGATCCGGCCACCGGACTCGTCGCGTGCGGCCAGTGCCGTTTTCCATGAAGCCGGGTTGCCGATCCGGATGGCGGTGGCGATGGTCTCGGGATGTGTGACCGGATGCCCGAGCACAATCGGTGCTGCACCCGCCGCCTGGAATCCCCACATCGCCGGAGCGGCGCCAATCGCCTGATACCCCATCCAGGTGGCGGTGATGTTTCCGGCGTTGCCAACCGGGAGGGCGTGCACGGTCGGAGCGGCACCGAGAGCGTCGACCACCTCCCAAGCCACCGACTGCTGACCGGCGATCCGGTCCGGGTTGATCGAGTTGACCAGGACGACACCGTGGCGTTCGGACAGCGTCATCGTGATCGCTAGGGCATCGTCGAACGAGCCGTCGATCGTGACGATGCGTGCTCCGTGGCGCACCGCCTGAGCGAGTTTGCCCAACGCAACCTTGCCCGCAGGCAGCACAACGACGCATTCGATCCCGGCCCGGGCGGCATAGGCCGCGGCCGATGCCGAGGTGTTGCCCGTTGAGGCGCAGGCCACTGCCGTCGCACCCGCCTCAACGGCCTTCGACACTGCCAACGTCATCCCGCGGTCCTTGAAGGAACCCGTCGGGTTGGCGCCTTCGAACTTCAAGAACACCTCGCGACCGACCAGGTCGGAGATGTGCGGCGCCGGGATCAGCGGCGTGTTCCCTTCGAACAGGGTGATGACCGGAGTCGCATCGGTGACCGGAAGCCGGTCGCGGTAGGCGCCGATCACTCCCGGCCAGGCGTTCACTACATCGTCTCGGGAGCGCTGATCGCCAACAACTCCAGGATCGCCAGGATCACGCTCTTCGCCGCTTCCACCAGCCAGAGCCGCGCCTGGGTGGTCGACGGGTCGGTGGTGACGATCCGGCAATCCGCGTAGAAGCGATGGAACGCCGTGGCGAACTCCTGGCCGAACCCGGTGAGACGATGCGAAGCGCGCCGCGCTGCCGCCTCCGCCACCTCCTCACCCAGCCGATCGATCTGGCGAAGCAACTCGACTTCGGCCGGGTGGGTGAGGAGAGTCAGATCGGCTGCCTCCAGCGGACCGCGCACCACACCCTGTTCTGCGGCGAATCGTTCGAGCGAGCGCATCCGAGCATGGGCGTACTGCAGGTAGTAGACGGGGTTGTCCATCGACTGCGCCCGCGCAACATCGAGGTCGAAGGTCATGGCGGTGTCCGGGCTGAATGCCGCAAGGAAGTAGCGGGTGGCATCGGTGCCCACCTCGGCGAGCACCTCGCGGAAGGTGATGAATTCGCCGGCCCTGGTGGACATCCGCACCGGCTCACCACCGCGGGTGATGTTGACGAGTTGGGTGATCAGGATCTCGAGGCGATCCGGGTCGTACCCGAGGGCGGCAACCGCGGCCTTCATCCTCGGCACGTAGCCGTGGTGGTCGGCGCCCCAGATGTTGATCACCCGATCGAAGCCCCTGCGGAACTTGTCGAGGTGATAGGCGACATCGGGAGCGATGTAGGTGTACTCACCGTCGGACTTGACGAGGACGCGGTCCTTCTCGTCACCGAAATCGGTGGTGCGGAACCAGATGGCTCCCTCCGACTCGTAGACGAACCCACGCTCCCGCAGCACCTGGATGGCGATATCGACCCTGCCGTCGCCGTGCAGTTCGAGTTCGGAGAACCACACGTCGAACGGAATCCGGGCGAGCACCAGGGTCTCCTCGATGTCGCGCATCGCTCGACCCAAACCCCACTCACGAACCCGCAGGGTGCGATCCGGCCCGTCGGCAAGAGCCCCACCCTTCTCTGCGGCGAGTTCTCTCCCCCACTCCTCCAGGTAGTCCCCGTGGTACCCATCCTCGGGCACGACGGCGTCCCGCCCGAGGGCCTGGAGGTAACGCGCCTCGAGGCTGGAGGCGAACCGGTCCATCTGCACCCCGGCGTCGTTGTAGTAGTACTCGCGGCTCACCGAGTGTCCCATGTACTCGAGCATTCGGCACAGGACGTCGCCGATCACACCGCCCCGACCGTGGCCGATATGAAGCGGTCCGTTCGGATTCGACGACACGAACTCGACCTGGATGCGCTCGCCAGCTCCGGAGTCGGAACGGGCATGACCGGGTCCACCGAGTGCGGCGCGGCGAAGAACGTCCTGATACCAGGTGGCGGCGAGGGTGAAATTGATGAATCCCGGACCTGCGACCTCGACTCGCTCGAGGTGGGGAATCGTCGGAAGGTGAGCGACGACCGCCTCGGCAATGTCGCGCGGAGAACGCCCGGCACGCTTCGCCGCCGTCATCCCCACATTCACCGACCAGTCGCCGTTGTTACGGTCGCGAGGACGCTCGACGACGAACTCGACCCCGTCGAGTGGTGGGAGAGAGCCATCAGCCGCGGCTGCGCTCAGCGCAGTCACTACAGCTTCTCGAATCGCGGGAGGGAACGTGATCATCTTGTTCCGCGATCGTACCGGCCGTCGGTCTCGGTCGACCCACCACCGATACAATGACCCGCCCCCGCCCTCGTAGCTCAGGGGATAGAGCACCGGCCTCCGGAGCCGGGTGCGCAGGTTCGAATCCTGTCGAGGGCACAGAGGATGGCGGCGGCCAAAGGCCACCACCGCAATGGGCAAAGGTCGGCGGCCGGAAGGCCGCCTCCCGCAATGGGCAATAACCCGTCGATGGCTTCCCGACGCGATCACCGCGTGCCGTTTGCGCGTTCATCGAGAGCCGCGTGACCAGCACCGCCCTAGCCCCTAACCCCTTCCTC
>JBBTKD010000051.1:9229-10287 GCA_038059105.1 Actinomycetota bacterium
GAGGCCGGGGCCACGGTGGGTTTCGGCAAGCGCATCGGCGATGGGACGACTGAGGCTGTCGAGCGATTGAGTACCACCGCGGCGGCACGATCCCTCACTCGGTCACTCGCGGATATCGATCGGGCGCTGGTGAAGATCGCAGATGGCACCTACGGAATCTGTGATTGCTGCCGCAGACCGATCGCTCCCGCCCGCCTCGCCGCACTGCCAGCCACGGCGCATTGCGTCGACTGCAAGCCGGGGCGCTGAGGTATCCGTTACGTAGACTACGGCGCTGAGTTCCCGAGGAGGCCCAGTGAGCAGGATCAATCGCTTCGCCCTATTGCTTGCCCTTGCCGTGACGGTCTCGGCGTGCGGCGATGACGACACCGGCGGCACGACAACGACATCCGCCGCCGGAGTCACGACGACGGATGGTGGCACAACCACCACGACCGCAGGCGGAGGAACCACCACGACCGCAGGAGCCGCAGCGGTCGATCCGATCGATCTCGACGACCTCTCGATCTACCTCGAACCAGAAGGACTCTCGTATCGGATGACGCTGGTCTTCCATTTCGTCGCCCAGACGGATGGCGGCACGATCGATGGCACACAGCAAGTCGATGGCGGCAAGATCCTCGACCCCCCGCACTTCGAGCTCACCGGACGCGCCGAGGGCGATGCCACCGGCCCACAGTGCTTCGCCTTCCATACACTTCCCGGCTTCATTGACCCCTACGAAACCTTCCTCGACGAGGGCGGGATGCTCATGGGTGAGGCGGCACTCCGGGAGTCGGGAATCGAGGTCAACGGGCGTATCGTTGACCGTTACGCGATCACGATCGACAACATCGATCCCAACGATGATTCCGGCAGCGAGGTCGACGATCTCACCGAGGCGTACATCGACATCGACCGCGCCGGGCAGTTCGTCGTTCGGCTCGTGCTCAACGGGCGGGGCCGCAGCGCCCTGCTCACCGGGCAACCGGCGCTGGTGGGGGAAATCGACTACGCCCTGGACTTCAGCGAGTTCGGCACCATCACGTCGCTGGCGGCACCCGAAGGCTGCTGAACGA
>JBBTKD010000052.1:0-10495 GCA_038059105.1 Actinomycetota bacterium
CCCAACCCCCGACCTCCTCCCGAGCGTGGGGGCCCCTGCCCCACGCCGGGCCGTCACTCTTAGGAGGGGTGAAGGAGGCGTAACCGCGCAGCGGAGCTAACGCACGGGCGGGCGCTCGGCACGCGGCTCTGGCTGGCAGCTGGAGGCTGGGGGCTGGGAGCTGGGAGCTTCCGCGCTATCCTGGTCGAACACATGTTTGTCCTTGGCATCGATCCCGGGCTCTCGGCAACCGGGTATGGCATCGTCGAATGGGGTCGCCAGCCACGGGCGGTTGCTGCGGGCGTGGTGCGCACCGATCCCCGGAAACCGCTCGCCGAAAGGCTCTGCGAACTGTCCGATGACCTCACGGCCGTGATTGCCCAATACGGGCCAACCGAGGCGGCGATCGAAGAGGTCTTCGTCAATCGCAATCTGCAAACTGTGATGGCGGTAGGCCGCGCCTCCGGTGTTGCCGTCCTCGTCGCGGCGCGAGCCGGTCTTCGGGTCACGGAGTACACGCCGTCTGCGGTGAAGCTCGCCGTGACTGGATACGGCAACGCTGCCAAGGCCCAGGTACAGGAGATGGTGGCGCGTCGGCTCGGACTCGGCGCCGTGCCCACGACGGCGGATGCCGCCGACGCTCTCGCGGTGGCCCTCTGCCACATGCAGTCGAACGGTCTGCGCGGCCTGATCGGCGAGCGGTCGTGATCGGCAGACTGCGCGGCACACTCGTCGGTCGCACCGCCGACGGCGTGATCGTCGAGGCGGGAGGCGTTGGCTACGAGGTCGCCATGCCTGCTCGCGACCTTGCCGCCCTTCCGCCTGTCGGCGAAGAAGTGGTGGTGCACACCCACCTCCACGTGCGCGAGGACCAGCTGGCTCTCTTCGGATTCGTCGACGAGGACGGTAGGACGGTCTTTCGCCACCTCATCGCAGCGAGCGGTGTTGGTCCCAAGTTGGCATTGGCGATTCTCGGTGCGCTCGGATCGATCCGCCTGCGCGCCGCTATCGCGAGTGAAGACGTCGACACGCTGACGACGGTGCCCGGCATCGGAACCCGAAGTGCGCAGAAACTCGTTCTCGATCTGCGGGCACGACTTGCGATGCCGCCCGGAGGTATTCCCGCCACTGGCGGACTGGCTGCGGTGCGGTCGGCGCTCGAAGGGTTGGGATACGCCCCGGCCGAGATCCGCGATGCTGTCGACGGACTCCACGGCGACGACATGGAAGCCATGCTGCGCTCGGCACTCCAGCGCTTGGGTCGGCAATGAGAGACGGACTGCTCGCCGCGCACAAGCGGTTGGGACGGCCGTGAGAGAAGACGGATTGCTCGCAGCTCATACCGGTCCGGAGGAGGCGGCGTTCGAAGCGGGCCTCCGGCCCACCAGCCTCGATGAGTTCGTCGGTCAGGATGATCTCAAGGAGCGGCTCTCGATCCTCATTGAAGCCGCACAGGGAAGAGGCGAGCCGCTAGACCACGTGCTGTTCAGCGGTCCCCCCGGTCTGGGCAAGACCACGCTGGCAGCGATCCTCGCCGACAGCATGGGTGCGCAGTTCCGTGCCACCTCCGGTCCCGCACTGGAGCGCGCTGGCGACGTTGCGGCGATCCTCTCCAACCTGCAGCGCGGAGACGTCATGTTCATCGACGAGGTGCATCGGCTCCCGCGGGCGGTCGAGGAAATCCTCTACACCGCCATGGAGGACTTCCAGCTCGACATCGTCGTGGGGAAAGGAGCGGGAGCGAATTCGATCCGCCTCGGTCTGCCTCCTTTCACGCTGATCGGTGCAACTACGCGCGTCGGGCGGGTGTCGGCACCGCTGCGTGACCGCTTCGGGTATGTCGCCCGGATCGACTATTACCGACCCGAGGAGCTCGAGGCGATCGTGCAACGATCCGCCCGGCTGATGGGAATCCCCGTCGATCACGCCGGAGGTCGGGCCATCTCGCAGCGCTCGCGGGGCACCCCGCGGATTGCCAACCGGCTGCTGCGTCGGGTGCGGGACTTCGCCGCCGTGCGCGCCGGAGGAGTCATCGACGTCGCCATCGCCGAGCAGGCCCTCGAGGTGTTCGAGGTCGACCCTGCCGGACTCGATCGAGTCGATCGGGCGATCCTCGAAGCCGTGATCCACAAGTTCGGCGGCGGTCCGGTCGGTCTGTCGACGCTGGCCATCGCGGTGAGCGAGGAAACCCAAACCGTCGAGGACGCCTACGAACCGTTTCTCCTCCAGATGGGTTTTCTGCAACGAACTGCCCGCGGCCGGATCGCCACCGCGTTGGCCTACCGCCACCTCGGCCTGGAAGCACCAGCGCCGTCACAGCAGGGGAAGTTGCTGTAGGAAGTCGCCGGTCGCCGGTCGCCGGTCGCCGGTTACCGGTTCACCGCTACCCGTTCGCTCCTTTCGCGCTCTTGCGAATTGCGAATTGCGGAGGCGGCCGCTGGCCGCCGACCTCCTGCCACACTCCCTCTCCATGCTCGCCTCGGACTTTGTGTACGACCTCCCGGAGAGCGCCATTGCTCAGGCTGCGGTGGAACCCCGGGATTCGGCGAGGTTGCTCGACACGCGCAACCTCCGTGATCATGGGTTCGCCGATCTTCCCGGATTGCTCGAGGCGGGTGATCTCGTTGTCATCAATACGACGCGGGTCCGCAAGGCGCGGTTGACGGCGACGAAAGACACCGGTGGAGCCATCGAACTGCTGTTGCTGACTCCGCTCGGTGACGGGTCGTGGGAGTCGCTAGTCCGACCGGCGCGCAGAGTGCGTGTGGGCACGAGGCTGATCGCTGGTCCGGTCGTTCTCGAAGTCATCACGAGTCCCCGCGAGGGTGTCGTCGTGCTCAGCGTGGTCAGCGGTTCGCTCGAGGACGCCGTCGACGCCGTCGGTTCGGTGCCACTGCCTCCCTACTTCCACGGTACCCTTGATGATCCCGAGCGGTACCAGACGGTCTTTGCCGAGCGGACGGGCTCCGCCGCCGCTCCGACTGCAGGTCTGCATTTCACTCGCGATGTGCTCGCCGACCTCGATTCCCGGGGCATCGCGGTGGCATCGATCGACCTCGAGATCGGTCTCGATACCTTTCGCCCCATCGCAGCAACGGACCTCGCCGACCACCGGATGCATCGGGAACGGGTGATCGTGGGGGAGGGGCTCGTTGATGCGGTCGCCGCGGTGCGCGCCAGTGGCGGCCGTGTCGTAGCTGTGGGCACCACGGCGGTGCGGTCCCTGGAGGCGGCAGCGGCGAGTGGTGAGTTGCGACCGATGGATGGTCACACCGACCTCTTCATCACGCCGGGGTATCGCTTCCGCGTCGTGGATCTCCTCGTGACCAACTTCCACGTTCCCGGCTCGACCCTGATCGTGCTCGTGGCCGCGTTCATGGGTCAGGAGTGGCGCGTCGCCTACGAGACGGCGTTGCGGCGTGGCTACCGCTTTCTCTCATTCGGCGACGCCATGATCGCGGAGCGGGCGGCGTGACCTCCTTCACGATCGATGCGACGAGCGAAACGGCGCGGACCGGAACTCTGGTCACTGCTCATGGAGCGGTTTCGACTCCGGACTTCATGCCCGTCGGAACCCGTGCCACCGTGAAGGCAGTCGGGGTGGACGACCTCGACGCGGTGGGGGCCCGCATGGTGCTGGCCAACACCTACCACCTGATGCTTCGGCCGGGTGCCGAGGTCATCGCATCGCTCGGGGGAGTTCACCGATTCATGGGATGGCATGGGCCGATGCTCACCGACTCCGGGGGTTACCAGGTGTTCTCCCTGGATCCCCAGATCGACGAGGAGGGAGTGACCTTCCGGTCGACGTACGACGGATCGACGGTTCGGATGACGCCGGAGTCTGCGGTGAAGACCCAGGAGATGATCGGCGCAGACATCGCCATGGTCTTCGACCATCTCGTGGGACTCCCGGCCACTCTCGACGTCGTCGCCGATGCGATGGAGCGGACCCTGCGATGGTCGGAACGGGCGCTGGCGGTTCACACGCGTCCCGATCAGATCTTGTTCGGCATCGTGCAGGGCGGCGTCGATCCGGAGTTGCGTGTCAAGAGCGCCGCGGCAACGGCGGCACTCGGCTTTGCCGGTTTCGGGATTGGCGGCCTCTCCGTGGGAGAGTCTCCCGCCGAGCGCAGTGTGACCCTCGACGCCGTTGCCGACGTGCTCCCGGTCGACAAGCCCCGGTACGTGATGGGACTGGGAGATACCGAGGGTGTGCTCGACGCGGTCGGACGCGGATTCGACCTGTTCGACTGCGTGTGGCCGACCCGCCTGGCGCGCCACGGCAAGGTGCTCACCTTGCGGGGCGATTATTCGATCCGGCGCGCCGAGTTCACGCTTGATGATCGGCCGCTCGACCCAGCGTGCCGCTGCTTCACCTGTACGCATCACAGCCGCGCCTACCTGCGGCATCTCCGGATGACAGGAGAACTACTCGGACACCGGCTGCTGAGCATCCACAACCTCGCCCACACGTTCGGTGTCATGGAGGGAGCGCGCACCGCAATCGCCGCCGGGCGCTTTGCGGAGTTCAAGGCCCAGGTGATCCTCGACCGCAGTTCGGATGTCCGGGGAGGGGGGCTACGCTAGGCGACCGCTCCGCCACGGATCGGCGGCAGGTTCCGGAGGTTCGATGATCACCATCCTTGCTCAGGCTGAAGACGCGGCCACGACCGGGTCGGCATGGCAGATGCTGCTGCTCTATGCCGTGGTCATCGGCGGGCTGTTCTACTTCCTCATGATCCGGCCACAGCGGACCCGCATGCGCCGCCACCAGGAGATGATCGGGGCCCTCGCCATTGGCGACGAGGTGACCACGATCGGCGGAATCTATGGCCGCATCGAATTCATGGACGACACGACCGCGGTTCTCCAGGTGGAAGGCGGAGGCCGGTTGCGGGTCGCCCGCCGTGCCCTGGCCGGGAAGGTGACCGGGTAGGTTCATGTCCCGGCGCGGTGCCTTCATCACCCTGACGGCGACGCTTGTCATCGTCTTCGGCTTGTTGGCGTTGACCCAACTGACGGGGACCACCCCGCGGTTGGGACTCGATCTCCAGGGCGGTTTCTCCGTTGTACTCGAGGCTCCGGCAGGCACCGATCCCGACGTTCTCGACCAGGCAGTCGAGATCATGCGGCGTCGCATCGAGGCTCTCGGCGACGTGCAGGAACCTGAGATCTCGGTCGTGGGGGACCGCACGGTCGAGGTGCAACTCCCGGGTGTCACCGACCGCGAGCGCGCACTCGCCGCCGTGGGTACCACCGGTCAACTCGAATTCCGTCCGGTACTCGCGGTCAGTCCGATTCCCGGTCTCAGTCCGGTGTTTCTGAATGTCGAGGTCCCCGATGACGGGTCGACCACGACCACGACGACCGTTGCCGGCGCCACGACCACCGCTGCCACGACGACCTCGGTCGCGGGTACGACATCGACGACGGAGGCAGGTGGCACCACGACCACCACCACGGCGCCGCCGGTCGACCCGTGGGAGGGTGTCATCCTCCCCGAGGGAGTGACCCGATGCGACATCGTCGATCAGCCCGGTTGCCTTGATCCCGTGTCGGGTCTCACCCGTGTGACCGTTCCCGGACTCGAGGCGTTCCTCGCCACGGACTTCGCCACGGGCGGCGGGATCGCCTATCACACCGGTCCGGCCCGGGTCCTCGGTTCGGATCTCAAGGGCGCCCAGGCACAGTTCCAGGGTTCGGCCACCGGGGCGATCACCGGTCAATGGATCGTCGTTCTCGACTTCACAGAGGAGGGGGGTGCCAAGTTCGCCGCGGTGACCGCTGAACTTGCCGGCTTTGCCCCGGGTGATCCCCGGCGTCAGTTTGCCATCGTGCTCGACGGCACGGTGCAGTCCGCACCCTCGGTCGCCAACGATGTGAGCCCGGAGACCGGTATCAGCGGCGGCTCAGCGGTGATCACCCTCGGCGGCTCGGACGACCAGGAGAGCGCCGCCAGCAATCTGTCGGTCGTGCTGCGATACGGATCGCTTCCGGTCGCATTCGAGCAGTCGAGCGTCGAGTCGATCTCCGCCACCCTCGGTTCGGAGTCGCTCCGCGCCGGGCTCATCGCGGGGCTCGGCGGTCTCCTGCTCGTGGCCGTCGCCATGATCCTGTACTACCGGGCGCTCGGCCTGATCAATGTGATAGGCCTCAGCGTTTTCGGCAGCCTGATGATGGTGATCTTCTCTGCGTTGGGAGCATGGCAAGGCGTGACGCTCACCCTCGCCGGCGTGGCCGGCGTCATCGTGGCCGTCGGGATCACCGCGGACTCCTACGTCGTGTACTACGAACGCATCAAGGAAGAGGTCCACGGGGGTCGTTCGCTGCGTTCGGCAGTCGACCACGCCTTTACCCGGGCGATTCGCACGATCCTCACGGCTGACACCGTGTCGTTTGCGGGTGCGGTACTCCTGTTCTTTCTCGCTATCGGGTCGGTCAAGGGATTTGCCCTGGCACTTCTCATCGCGACGATGTGCGACCTCTTTGTGGCCGTCTTCTTCACGAGACCAGCGGTCGCGCTGCTCGCGCAGACGCGCCTGGGAGATGGCGGGCGCTTCTCGATCCGGGGCGCGACCGGATTGCCAACGGAGGGCAAGCAATGAGCCTCTGGCGCGACCTCTATCACGGCGACACCCGCTTCGACTTCTTTGGACTTCGCAGGAGATGGTTTGCCGCCTCAGGAATGATCGTTGCGGTGTCGTTGCTGGCTCTCGTATTTCTCCGACTCGACCTCGGAGTCGACTTCAGCGGCGGCACCCTTATCGAATTCGGAAACACCAACGGTGTCTCGGTGGCCGAAGTGCGTGCGGTCGTGGATGGGTCCGGAGTGGGGAGTTCCAAGGTGCAGCAGGTCGGAGGCACCGGTATCCGGGTACAGACCGCACAACTGAGTCTGGTCGACGAGGATCGGCTGGTCTCAAGTCTTGCAGACCTCCTCGGTGAGGATCCGGCCGACGCCACCCGGCAGTCGGTAGGCCCCACCTTCGGGGGCCAGGTCACCGAGTCGGCGGTTCGCGCCCTGATCGTGTTCCTTCTCGTGATTGCCGTGTACATGTCGTGGCGCCTCGAGTGGAAAATGGCTGGTGCTGCGTTGGTCGCTCTCGGCAATGACCTGATCTTCACCGCGGGCATCTACGCCGTGGTCGGGTTCGAAGTGACCCCGGCGACGGTGATCGCCATCCTCACGATTCTGGGGTACTCGCTCTACGACACGGTCGTGGTGTTCGACAAGATCCAGGAGAACGTGCAGGAACGCGGCGACCGCCATACGTACGGAGCAATCGTCAACATGTCGATGAACCAGGTGCTGATGCGGTCGATCAATACCTCTCTCGTCACCCTGCTCCCGATCGGCAGCCTGCTGTTCGTCGGCTCGTACCTGCTCGGCGCGACGACACTTCGCGAGTTTGCTCTCGCACTCTTCATCGGGGTGGCGACAGGTACCTACTCCTCGATTTTCCTTGCAGCCCCCCTTCTCGGCATGTGGAAAGAGCGCGAGGATCACTGGATCAAGGTGCGGCACCGCCTCGAACGGCGCGGGGTTGCTGAAGAGTTTGCCCCCCACGAACTCGTTGGCGCCCACGCCGAGACCGCGGCCGCCGTCGTGGCCGCCTCAGGAGCAGCGCCCAGGCCACCGAAGAACAGGAAGCGGAGGAGATAGCCGGAAACCGGACTCCGGATACCGGATTCCGGATTCCGGATCTTTGATCCTGGGCTGCTCTCCCCTAATTCGCCATTTCGCTTTCCACGCATCTGGCATCTGGCATCCGGTATCCGGCACCCGGTATCCGCCCCCTTACAATCGGCGGATGGACGAACTTCGTGCGTTTATTCGCGATGTGCCTGATTTTCCGAAGCCCGGGATCGTGTTCAAGGACATCACCCCGCTGTTGGGGAACGCAGAGGCTTTCGACCGCGCGGTCGAGGAACTGGCGGCGCCGTGGCGCTCTCACAGGGTCAGCCATGTGGTCGGCATCGAGTCGCGGGGTTTCATCGTCGGGAGTCCGGTGGCGGCCCGGATTCGTGCCGGGTTCGTTCCGGTGCGAAAGCCCGGCAAGCTGCCGTGGAACACGGTCGGGGAGAGTTACACCCTCGAATACGGCAACGACACACTCGAGGTTCATGCGGATGCCGTCGGACCGGGTGATCGCGTGCTGGTGATCGACGACGTCCTCGCCACCGGCGGAACGGGCGCTGCCACGATCTCGCTCATTCAGCGCCTCGGGGCCGAAGTGGTTGGATTTGGCGTGCTCGTCGAACTGGCATTCCTGGGAGGTCGCGCTCGCATACCCGTGCCTTTCGAGGCGGTGATCCTTGTCCCGTGACTCGAGGCCTGAGGATGCCGCTGTCGCCGAGCTCGCACCGGTGCTCGACCGGTATCGGCGCCACCACCCTCACGAGTCAGACACCCTGATCCACCGCGCATATCAAGTCGCGGCTGCGGCACACGATGGACAGTTCCGGAAGACGGGCGAGCCCTACATCACACACCCGTTAGCCGTTGCCTCGATGCTCGCCGAGTACGGGCTGGACGCAGAGACGGTCGCCGCGGCAATCCTGCACGACACCGTCGAGGATACCGGAATGAAGCTCGACCGGGTTCAGAAGGAGTTCGGCGCGACCGTCTCCTTCCTCATCGATGGCGTCACGAAGCTCGATCGAGTTCGCTACTCCAACCGGGAGGAACAGCAGGCGGCAACGATTCGCAAGATGGTCATCGCCATGGCACGAGACGTGCGTGTGCTCCTCATCAAGCTGGCCGACCGGTTGCACAACATTCGCACCATCTACCCCCTCGCGCCGGAGAAGCAGCAGCGCATCGCAACCGAGACCCTCGAAATTTATGCACCGCTGGCGCATCGTCTCGGGGTGCAGGAGATCAAGCACGAGATGGAGGACCGTTGCTTTGCGATCATCCATCCGCGGAGATACGCAGAGATCGTCGAGTTGATGCGGACGCGGGCTCCCGAGCGTGACGCTTACCTCGGGGCAGTGGTGTCCGAGGTCGAGCACATGCTTGCCGATTCCGCTATCACCGCAGAGGTCACGGGTCGCCCGAAGCACATCTACTCGATCTACCGCAAGATGGTGGACGGCGGCCGAACCTTCGATGAGATTCACGACCTGATCGGCATCCGCATCATCACCAAGGAGGTCGCCGATTGCTATGCCGCCCTCGGAGTAGCTCACACCAGATGGCTGCCAGTGCACGGCAGGTTCAAGGACTACATCGCGATGCCCAAGTTCAATCTCTATCAGAGCCTGCATACCACGGTGCTCGGTCCGGATCGCAAGCCGCTCGAGGTGCAGATCAGGACGAGGGAGATGCACGACCGTGCTGAGCAGGGCATCGCCGCACACTGGCGGTACAAGGAGGGCGGTGCCACCGAAGAGGATCTGGCAATGGCGGGCGATTTCGGCGATACCGCCGACGACTACGAGACGCCCGCCGAGTTCCTCGCTGGTTTGAAGCTGGACCTCTACGAGGAAGAGGTCTTCGCTCTCACCCCGAACGGCCGCGTCATCGTGCTTCCGCGCGGTGCAACTCCGATCGACTTCGCCTACTCGGTGCACACCGAGGTGGGACACCGCTGCACCGGGGCGCGGGTCAACGGTCGCCTCGTCCCGTTGTCGACGCGCCTCGAATCGGGAGACATCGTCGAGGTGATCACCTCAAAGGCGGACGCTCCCAGCCGGGACTGGCTGTCTTTCGTCCACACCTCGCGAGCGGCCGCCAAGATCCGACAGTGGTTCACCAAGGAGCGCCGTGAGCAGTCGCTGAACGAGGGACGTGACGAGGTGGCCAAGCTGTTGCGGCGGGAGGGACTCGGGCTCGGTGCTGCGCAGCGGGACGAGCTCCTCGTCGAGATTGCCGAGTCGCTCGGGTTCCGCGATCTCGAGACGCTGTACGTCGGCATCGGCGATGGCAATACGCAGGCGAACACGGTGGTCAGCCGTCTGGTTCGTCTGGTTCGACCCGAGGAGAAAAGCGAGGACGACGAGCCGCACACCCCGCCACAGCCGGTGCGGCGGGTTCCCGATGGCGGCATCGCCGTCGAGGGAATGGACGACATGCTCGTGCGGGTGTCGCTCTGCTGTTCGCCGCTTCCCGGCGATCCGATCGTGGGCTACGTGACGGTGGGAAGGGGAGTGTCGATCCACCGGGCCGATTGCACCAATGTCGGCGCCCTCGCCGACCAGTCGGAGCGCATGATCGAGGTGGGTTGGAGTCCCGAGCACGCCGGCACGTTCCGGGCGGCGGTGCAGGCTGAGGCGCTCGATCGACCGCGGCTGCTGCGGGACGTCACCAGTGCGCTGTCTGATCTCGGGGCCAACATCGTGGCCTCATCGACCGTCACCAACCGCGACCGGGTTGCGATCCTGCGTTTCGAGATCGAACTCTCGGATGTGGCGACGCTCGACCGTGCCATCGAGGAGATCCGGGGTGTCGACGGGGTGTACGACGCCTATCGGTTGCTTCCCGGGGGGGCGGAGCGCACCGGGGACTAGT
>JBBTKD010000053.1:0-11846 GCA_038059105.1 Actinomycetota bacterium
CCAACCCCCGCCCTCCTCCGAGCATGGGGCCCCTGCCCCATGCCGGCCGTCACTCTCGATCACGATGAGGGAGGGGTGATCGCGTGAGACCTCTTCGTCAACATCGGGCGGAGACGAGCAAACCTCGCGGTTTGGGGGTCACGCACCGAGCTCGAGCCCGTTTTCAAGGGACGCGATCTTGAGCAACGAGTCCACGCGCCAGCCACGGTCCAGCAGCCGTGCCCTGCCATCCACGAACGACTTCTCGATCACGAATGCGAAGCCGACGACAGTGCAACCCGCCTCTTCGATGATCTCGCCGAGTGCCTCTGCCGTGCGTCCGCCTGAGAGAAAGTCATCAACCACGAGCACCCGCCGCCCTTCAGGAAGCATCCGCCGTGCGATCTCGACGCGGTACTCGGCGCCCTTGGTGGGTGAGGCGACCTCTCGGACGAAGGCGGGGCGCTCGGATGTCGTCCGCGGATACTTCTTCGCGTAGACCATCGGAACGGCCAGGCTCCGTGCAGCGGTCAGGGCTGGGGGAATGCCGCTCGCCTCGGCGGTGACCACCAAGTCGACCCGATCGCCTGACCACCGAGCGGCGATGTCCTGTCCGATGAGATCGAGGAGGACGGGGTCGACCTGATGGTTGAGGAAGTCGTCGACCTTGACGAGCGATCCCTCGACTCGTCCGCGTTCGCGCACCGCTCGTTCGAGGGCAACGGCACCGGGAGTCGACGAATTCACACTCTGAGGTTACCGCCGGGCGGCGTGCCGGTACCATCGCCCCTCGATGACCGCGGCAGAGCGGCGCAACGCCCGCACCATCCTCGACCGGCTCAAGCGGCGTTACCCGATCATCGGGACGGCTCTCGAGTATCGGTCCCCGTGGGAGTTGCTCGTCTCAACCGTGCTCAGCGCTCAGACGACCGACGACACGGTGAATCGCGTGACCCCGGTGCTCTTCGCACGGTGGTCGAGTCCGGAGGACCTTGCCTCGGCGAGTCCGGAGGAGGTTGAGCAGGTGGTGTTTTCGACCGGTTTCTACCGGCAGAAGACACGGGCGATCCTTGAACTGTCCTCCGACCTGGTCACGCGATTTGCCGGTGTGGTCCCTGACAACCTCGCCAGCCTGGTCTCGCTCAAGGGTGTTGGACGCAAGACGGCGAGTGTCGTGCTCGCCGAAGCATTCGCACAGCCGGCCATCGCGGTCGACACGCACGTCGGCCGGGTCGCACGGCGTCTCGGACTCACCGCGGAGGTCAAGTCGCCGAAGGTCGAGTTAGCCCTGAAGGCGCTCTATCCGGAGAAGGAGTGGTCGGGAATCTCGATGCGCTTCATCCAATTCGGCCGGGACACCTGTGATGCCAAGCGCCCGCGATGCTCCGAGTGCTTCTTGGTCGACCGTTGCCCATATCCCGACAAGACGCCGGGCTGATCCCTGACGCTCAGGCCGGCATGGCAAGGGATGAGCCGGTTTCGCCGCCTTCGAGTGTGAGGCCGCGGGTCTCGGGTAAAGGTGCGATGAGCCAGGTGGCGGCAAGGACAACGGTCCCGAGCGCGGCGACGGTCCCGGAGATCCCCCAGGAGTCGACGACAAATCGTCCCGCCGCAAAGCCTGCGATGCCCCCGAGAATCGCCGCATTCACGATCCAGGCGACTGCCGTTGCCCTCACTTCCGCGGGAAACAACTCGGCGCGGTGTGCTGCGAACGCGGGTCCGAAAGCAAATGCCCCGAGGTTGGACACGAAGATCCCCGCCGCCATCAGCCAGCCGCCATCCACCAGGTAGAACGCGAAGCCGCCGCCGACTCCGATGACGAGTGACAGGGCTTCGGTGGGTCGTCGCCCCCACAGGTCGGCGAGGCGTCCACCGCTGAGCACACCGAGAATCACTCCGGGAGCGCTCGTCGCCGCAAGGAGCAGTGAGGCTCCAGCCGCCGACCAACCGAGATCGTTCTCGAGGCGTACCAGCGCAAGGTTCGCCGCTGGCGACGTAAACGCTGATACTGCGAACGACAGTCCCGCCAGCGGCCAGAAACGCAGCGCGTGCGAACCACGGAGCACCGAGGTCAGCGGTGGCCGCGATGGCGGTGGGGTGAACGCACGAGACTCTCGGAGTTTGCGAATCAGGATCGGCACTGCGAGGAGCGGTAGCGCGCTGAGAGCAAACAGCACGCGCCACCCATCCGGAGAGCCCGCACCGAGTGGTCGGAGGAGTAGACCGAGTCCCGTTCCCATCGCACCGACGAGGGCGTAGATGCCGACCGCATAACCCCGCACCTCGGACCCGACCTCCTCGGCAAGCACCACGAGCGCCAGACCGCTGATGGCGATGGTTCCGACGCGGGCTGCGGCCTGCGTTGCCGTGAGCAGCCCCGCACCGGAGGTCACCGCGCTGAGCAGCGTCGCAGCGGGGAGGAGCGTAAACGCAATGAGCAGCGGGACTCTGCGTCCGCGGTGATCACCCCACCAAGAGAAGGCGATGGCCAGCAGCGAGGTGATGCGAATGATCGTCATCAGGTCGAACACTTCGGCGTCAGTGAGTGCATAGTCGTCCTGTACGAAGGGCAGAACGTGGGTGATCGCGGCGCCCGTCCAGCCCTGTGTCAGCGCGATGAGCGCGAACAGGGAGAGGGCTCCACGTTCGCGCCGCAGGAGTGGCCGGGAGGGGCGAAGGAACGCCGAACGGCTCAAGCGATGGTGCTGCCCGGTGCCACCGGCTGGTCGGGACGCACCAGGACGACCCCGCCGTCGGTGACTGCTCCGAGCACGAGCACGTCCGACCGAAAGCCCGCGACGTGGAGCGGGGGAAAACCCGTCACCGCCACCACCTGAGTACCGACGAGGGTCTCGGGGCGGTAGTGGTCGGTGATCTTGGCCGACGATTGAAGTATCCCGAGGTCGCCGAAGTCGATCCACAGGCGAAAGGCAGGATGTCGCGCGGCCTCGTTGGGTTCGGCGCGCACCACGACCCCGGTTCTGACGGCAAACTGGTGCCACTCGGCGATCGTCGGCATGGCGAGCGACATTACCGGGAACCTCTCCACTGCCGGTAGCGTTGATCGACACGCAATACCGGGAGCCTCGTGGACATCGCCAGCGTCAACATACTCGCCGCCTTCGTGTTCGGGATGCTGTCATTCCTATCGCCCTGCGTCCTTCCCCTACTTCCGGGCTACATGTCGATGATGTCGGGGTACTCCGCCTCCGATCTCGCCGAAGGTAAGGCAACGGTGGGACGAATGCTGGGCGTCACCCTGCTCTTTGTGGCGGGCTTCACCGCGGTCTTCGTCACGCTCGGGGCCACCGCGACCTCGCTGGGAAAGACACTCCTCCGCAATCAGGGCGCGATCACGACGATTGCGGGATGGGTCGTGGTCGCATTCGGCCTATTCATCGCGGTGAGTGCCGTCTGGAGCCCGAAGCTGCTCAATCCGTTCATGCGACAACGCCGGCTCGAAGTCCGCCCGTCCCGGCTCGGGGCGTGGGCGCCGCCGGTGATGGGTGTGGCCTTCGGCTTTGGCTGGACGCCATGCATCGGTCCCACGCTCGGCGCAATCCTCACCGTGGCTGGCACCCAGGAGACGATCGCAGAAGGCATGTTCCTCCTCTTCGTGTACTCGATGGGGTTGGGCGTTCCGTTCGTCTTCGCCGGTCTGGCGATGACCCGGGCCTACTCGGCGTTCGGATGGTTCAAGCGCCACTTCACTGCGATCACCGTGAGCTCGGGCTTACTCCTCGCCGGATTCGGTGTGTTGATGGTCACGGGTTGGCTCGTGAATCTCAACGGCTGGTTCCAGAGGGTTCTCCCTGAGTTCCTCTGGAACGTGTGAGGGAGAACGTTTCTTTCAGCTTCGTCAGCTCCGCAATGGGCAAAGGTCGGTCGCTAGCGGCGACCTCCGCAATGGGCAATAACGCGACCAAGGTTCACGCGAGGTTATTGCCCATTGCCCATTGCCCATTGCGTAGCGACACCCAGGCCGAAGGACGCGTCCTACCCTCCGCCTCATGTTGGTAAGTCCCACCCGAGAAGAGTTCCTGGCTCTGGCCGATCGCTACACGATCGTGCCGGTATGGACCGACGTGCTCGGTGACGCTGTGACCGCCGTGGGTGCCCATGCGGCCCTGGCGGGAGAGGACTCTTCGTTTCTCCTCGAATCCGTGGAGGGTGGAGACCGGTGGGGGCGCTGGTCGTTCCTCGGATGGGATCCACTCTTCACGCTCGCCTCAACCGACGGTGTCGTCTCGCTCACCGGAACCCAGTTTCCGATCGATGGCAGCGACCCACTCGTTGCCCTCGAGAGCCTGTTGCGCCACTGCACGGCTCCGGACCTCGCCGGAATGCCACCGCTGCACGCAGGCGTCGTCGGGTATCTGGGCTACGACGCCGTGCGCTACATCGAGCATCTTCCGAACCGTCCGCACGACGACCGCGGCCTCCCCGAGATGGTGTGGCTGGGAGTGGGCAGCCTGGCGGCATTCGACAAGTTCGGGCAGCGGATTCGTCTGATTCGCAATGTGCTCGTTGGATCTGATCCCGCCGCCGGGTACGACGACGCGGTGTTGCGCCTCGAGCGGGCCGCGGACGCACTCGGGACGGCTCCGCAGACGCAGGTTCGACCGGTGCCCTCATTCGATGCGATCCCGGACTCGGTGGGCTCGATGAGCAAGGAGGCGTACTGCGACGCCGTGGAGCAGGCGATTCGCCACATCAGGATGGGGGACGCATACCAGATCGTTCCTTCGGTTCGATTCGAGGTCGAGTTCGGGGGAGATCCCTTTGCGGTCTATCGCGCGCTGCGGCTGATCAACCCGTCACCATTCATGTTTTACTTGGGATTGCCCGAGATGGCGATTGCCGGATCATCTCCCGAACTGATGGTGCGCGTCCGCGACGGAATCGTGCAGAGCAGACCGATTGCGGGCAGTCGACGCCGAGGGTCAACCACCGTTGAGGATGTCGCACTCGAGGCTGAGCTGCTTGCGGACCCCAAGGAGCGAGCGGAGCACGTCATGCTCGTCGACCTCGCGAGGAACGACCTCGGCCGGGTTTCCCGATTCGGCACGATCTCGGTCGACGAACTCATGGTCGTGGAGCGCTACTCCCATGTCATGCACATCGTTTCGGGGGTTTCGGGAACCCTGCGGGAGGACGTGAAGCCGGTTGACGTGCTCCGGGCCACCTTCCCGCACGGCACCGTGACGGGGGCGCCCAAGGTGCGGGCGATGGAGATCATCGACGAGCTCGAACCGGTCGCCCGGGGTCCCTATGCGGGCGCCGTGGGATACATCGACTTCTCAGGAAACATGGACACGGCCATCGGTTTGCGAACGATGATTGCTGCCGGCGGCATGGCGTGGGTTCAGGCTGGTGCCGGGGTCGTCGCTGACAGCCGACCGGCAAGCGAATACGAGGAGTGCCGGGTCAAGGCCGCAGCGGTGCTGGCGGCGATCGGTGCGGCTGCACATGTTTGATCTCGTTGCCGGAGTCGGCGTCGCCACAGATGAACTGGTGGCGATCGAAGGCTCGGATGCGGTCGAGTTCCTCGATGGACAGGTCACGCAAGACATCCGGGGGATGGCGGTCGGCGACGTGCGTCGCTCGATGCTGCTCGAACCCCGCGGAAAACTCCGCGCAATCCTCTGGGTGCTCCGGGATGAGGAGCGGGTACTGCTCGTAACCCCGCGTGGCACCGGTGGCGGGGTGATCGCCGACCTCGATCGATTCCGTTTCCGGGTGGCGGTGAATCTGCGCCTCGACGATCGCCCGGTGCACTCGGTGTGGGCGCCCGCTGAAGAGCCGGGCCACGGATGGAGCGAAGCTGGCTCGGCCGTGGAGGCATTCACCCCTGCGGGGGTTCCGCACCACTTCGTTGCCGGTGTGGTGCCGCCCGAAGGGCGGGTGCTCGACGCCGATGCCCTCGCCGCCCACCGGATCGCAGCCGGCGAACCACGATTCGGCGAGGATGTCGACGACGCCACGATTCCACAGGAGACCGGACTGGTGCCCGAGGCGGTGTCGTTCACGAAGGGCTGCTTCGTCGGTCAAGAACTCGTTGCCCGGATCGACAGCCGTGGGCATGTCAACCGGTTGTTGCGGCGGGTGGTCATCGACGGCGTTCGCCCTCCGCGGCTCGCCGAGGTCGTGGTCGGGGGAAAGGTGGTCGGCACCCTGGGCACCGTCGCCCCTCGAGGAGCGGGTGGTATCGCTCTCGCGCTCGTTCGCCGGGAGGCGAAACCCGGTCAGTCAGGCCTCGTACGCTGGGCAGGCGGTGAAGCGCCGGCAACGATCCAGGAGATCGCACGGGTAGGACTCACGGGCACTTCACACACTTCGAACAGCCCACTCCGATGATGCGGGGTTGAGGTGAGCATGCAGAACCGCGGCACTGTGCTGCTGATCGAAGACGAAGAGGCCATCGCCGATCTGCTGCGCATGTATTGCGAGCAGGAGGGCTTCCGACTGGTCCACGCCCCCAACGGAGAGCGGGGAATCGAGGCGGTACGCGACCGCGATCCTCGAGCCGTGCTCCTGGACATCGGGCTGCCCGGAATGGATGGCGTCGAGGTTTGTCGGCGGATCCGCGCCATGTCGGATGTCCCGATCATCATGCTGACCGCCCGTGACGAGGAGGTCGACAAGATCGTTGGCCTCGAGGTCGGTGCCGACGACTACGTGACCAAACCGTTTTCGCCGCGCGAGGTGATGGCACGCGTGAAGGCTGTGTTGCGCCGCGCCGAAGAGCCACCGCGAGCACCGTCGATCCTTGCCCTCGCAGGGTGGGAGATCGACGCCGGCCGGCGCGAGGTTCGAACTCCCGGGAGAGAGGCGGTGCGTCCCACGGCGCGGGAGTTCGACCTTCTCTGGTACCTCGCCGAGAACAAAGGCCTCGTGCTCTCTCGAGCGCAGATCCTCGAAGCGGTCTGGGGCTACGACTATCTCGGTGAGACCCGAACGGTGGACGTGCACGTCCGCCAACTGCGCAAGAAACTCGAGGGCATTCCGGTGGAGACCGCGTGGGGTGTCGGCTATCGGTTCGACGCCTGATGCGTCGGCGATTCTTCTGGGGGATGGTTTCGGTGGCGGTCATCACCCTCGTCGTGGGTGGACTGGCCGCGGCGATCCTCATCAGCCGATCGGTGGAGACATCGGCACGGACCGAGTTCGCCCGGCAGGCGTCGGCCACGGCGCGCCTGATAGACGCCGAGCTCCCGCCCGAGGGCGCCCGACTCGGAGACGACGGGACGCGACTCGTCCAGATCCTCCGCGACGTTGCGCTCATCGGCGGACACGAGTTCGTCGAAGCCGCCGTCGTCGGGCCGAGGGGAACCGTCACCGTGCTCGGCGCAGGTGGCGAGCTGATCGGCAAGGTGCCGGACATCGCCGACCTCACGGAGTCCGTGAGCTTCGATGCTGAGGTTGCTGGCGAGACGGTAACGGCCGTCGCCCAGCCTTTTCGCCTCGGCGAGCGTGGAACCGTGGTGGTGGTCATCGGCACCAGCCTCGAACTCATCCCCTGGAACGAGGTCATGCTCCGATTTGCGTGGGCACTCGCCCTCGCCCTGTCGCTCGCCGCGTTTCTTGCCAGATCATTCAGCCGCTTTGCAGGTCGGCGCCTCGCAGAACTTCACGATGCATCTCGCGCGGTGGCGGGCGGCAACCTTGCGATACGCCTTCCCGCGCAAGGCGACGACGAGTTGGCCGCTCTGGCAATCGCCTTCAACGACATGGCCGGACAACTCGAGGCAGCGCGCCGTCGCGAGCATGCCTTCTTGGTCTCCGTGGGTCATGACCTGAGAACGCCGTTGACCACGATCTCGGGATACGCGGAGGCGATGCAAGAGGGTCGGATTCCTTCGGACGACCTTGACCGGGTAGCAAGAGTTCTCGGCTCCGAGTCAGATCGGCTGCGACGCCTCGTCGAAGATCTCATGCTGCTGTCGCGTATTGAGGCGCCGGAGTTCTCGCTGCGAACCGAGCCCGTCGATCTCGCCGGTCATCTCAACGGTGTGCTCGAGGCGTTCCGGACGCGTGCCGCAGCCGCACGGGTCCAGCTGGTGAGCGAGATGGCCGACGTCGGCGTCGTGCAGGTCGATCCGGATCGCATCGCCCAGGTAGCGGGCAATCTTCTCGAGAACGCACTCCGCTACACCCCCGAAGCCGGCATGGTCCGCCTAGCACTCCGGCGCGATGCGGGACGGTTGGTGATCGAGGTCAGTGACAGCGGGCCGGGCATCGACCCGTCGGACGCCCCGCATGTCTTCGAGCGCCTCTACGTGGCCACCCGGTATCGCCCTCTCCGTCCGGAGGGGAGTGGGCTCGGGCTGTCGATCGTGCGCGAACTCATGGCGGTGATGGGTGGCGACGCCGCGGTGATCACCTCGCCCGGGCCCGGAACCACGATCAGGGTGAGCATTCCCGACGGGCGATGATCGTGCCGTCTGGGTGTGGCAGTGCCCTGCCGGCGGAGTTTCTACGATGCAGTGGTGCTTCAGGACATCCTCGCCTCCGTCCGCACCCGCCTTCCCGATGTCATATCCCGGGAGGAGACTCTGCGCGTCGCGGCATCGATGGCGCCGGTGCCTCGGAGCTTGGCCGGGGCACTCGCCGGAGGCGGCCTGTCCGTCATCGCCGAGGTGAAGCGGCGATCACCATCGAAGGGTGCGATCGATCCCTCTTTGGATCCGGGTGCGCTGGCTGCGGCCTATGAGCGGGGTGGCGCCGCCGCGATCTCGGTACTCACGGAGGTGGACCACTTCGGTGCTCTCTCCGGAGATCTCGCGGCGGTCCGAGCCGCAGTGGGAGTTCCGGTCCTTCGCAAGGACTTCGTGCTCCATCCCGCTCAGGTGTGGGAGGCACGCGCCATGGGCGCCGACGCAGTGCTCCTGATCGCCGCCGTCCTCTCCGACGCCGAGCTGGCCATCGCTCTCGATGCCGCGCGCGAAAGCGGTCTCGATGCCCTCGTGGAGGTGCACGACGCCGACGAGGCGCGGCGCGTCACGGCTCTCGGCGCCTTGATCGTCGGCGTCAACAACCGAAACCTTCAGACCTTCACGGTCGATCTTGCTACCGCCGAGTCGCTGCGATCCCTCCTGCCTCCTGGATGCACCACCATTGCTGAGAGCGGCATCGCCACCCCTGAGGCCGCGTCACGAATGGCAGCGGCGGGCTACGACGCGGTGCTCGTTGGCGAGGCTGCGGTGCGTCATCCCGATCCGGCAGCGTTCGTGGCTTCTCTGCGAGGTCAATCGTGACGTGGGTGAAGCTGTGCGGAATGACGCGACGACGCGATGTCGAGGCTGCGGTCGGCGTCGGTGCCGACGCAGTGGGATTCGTCGTCGCTCCGGTGTCTCCCCGGTGCGTGCCCCTCGATCTGGTTGCGGGCTTGGGGGCGGGGATAACGATCGATCGGTTCCTGCTCACGGTTGATGCCGATCCCGATTGGGTGCTGGCGGCGGCGATGTCATCCGGCATGTCGGGTGTCCAGCCGCACGGGGCCAACGCTGCGGCCACGGCCCGTTTGGCGCTCTCTGCCGGACTGAAGGTGTTGTTTCCGATTCCGGTCATGATGACGACACCCTCGATCGACGACGTCCCCGAGGGAGCGCGACCGCTCTTCGACACCGGGGGCACCGGTACGCACGGCGGAACGGGTCGGCCATTCTCCTGGGGCCTCGCCTCCGGGGTCGACGGCGAGTTCGTGATCGCGGGAGGTCTCACCGCGGAGTCTGTGGCCGGTGCGATCGCGAAGAGCGGCGCATGGGGTGTTGACGTCGCATCGGGTGTCGAAGCGGCTCCCGGGATCAAGGACCATGATCTGATGCGACGTTTCGTGGAGGCAACCCGATGACGATGCCACCGGATCTGCGCGGCCGATTCGGCGATTACGGGGGAGCGTTCGCCCCCGAGACGCTGATGCCCGCTCTCGCAGAATTGAAGACTGAGTTCATTGCTGCCATGGCCGACGAAGGGTTCCGCTCCGAATTGGCGACGCTGCTGAGGGACTTCGTGGGACGACCGACCCCGCTCTATCCGGCGCGGCGTCTCTCTGAGCATCTGGGAATCGAAGTCCTGCTGAAGCGAGAGGACCTGGCACACACCGGGGCCCACAAGATCAACAACACGGTGGGTCAGGGACTGCTCGCCGTTCGCATGGGCAAGCCACGCGTGATTGCGGAGACAGGTGCCGGTCAGCACGGCGTCGCCACCGCCACAGCGTGTGCGCTCCTGGGACTGGAATGCGAGGTGTTCATGGGAGAGGTCGACATCCGACGTCAGGCATTGAACGTCGAGCGGATGCGGATGTTGGGGGCGGCGGTAACCCCAGTCTCATCGGGAGCGGGGACCCTCAAGGATGCGGTGAGCGCTGCACTTCGCGACTGGGTTGCAACGGTCGACTCGACCCACTACATCATCGGATCCGTCGTTGGCCCCCATCCCTTCCCCTGGATCGTGCGCGAGTTCCAGCGAGTGATCGGTGAAGAAACGATCGCTCAGCTCGAGGGCCGGGTTCCCGACTGCGTGGTCGCCTGTGTCGGGGGCGGATCGAACTCGATGGGGATGTTCCATCCGTTCGTCGGCCGCGGAGTGCGGCTGGTGGGCGTCGAGGCCGGGGGTCTGGGCATTGCCACCGGCGCTCACGGTGCCTCCCTCTCAGCTGGCTCGCCGGGTGTACTCCACGGGGCACACACGTACCTCCTCCAGGACGGCGAGGGTCAGGTGCTGGAAGCCCACTCGATCTCTGCTGGCCTCGACTATCCGGGAGTCGGACCCGAGCACGCTTACTTCAAGGACGCCGGTGTCGCGGAGTACGAGTCGGCCACCGACGAGGAAGCGGTGGACGCCATGGATCTGCTGTGCCGCACCGAGGGAATCATCCCGGCCCTGGAGCCGGCACATGCCCTCGCCTGGATCTCCCGCGAACGCCGCTCACTCGCCGGTCAGACCGTCGTGCTGTGTCTCAGCGGCCGCGGTGACAAGGACGTCGATCAGGTGGCAGCGTGGCGTCTCCAATCGTGAATTTCAGAGGCGCCTTTGCCGCAGCGCGTTCAGAGGGCCGCGCCCTCTTGCTGCCCTATGCGATGGCAGGGCTGCCCGATGCAGCTGGCTCGATCGAACTGATGACCGCGATGGCGACCGCTGGCGCAGACGGATTCGAGATCGGCATTCCCTACGCCGATCCGCTCATGGATGGCCCGGTGATCCAGGAGGCGGGAGCGCGTGCGCTGGCCGGAGGAATGACCATCGGCGCCGCACTCGATGTGGTCGCGGCAGTGACCGCAGCCGTGGGTCTGCCTGTCGCGGTGATGACGTATGTAAACCCGGTGATGCATCGGGGTCCAGCCGCGTTTGCCGCTGCCGCCGCTGCCGCGGGTGCATCGGCATTGATCGTCGCCGACCTCCCCGTCGACGAGTCGAGGGAGATCGCGGACGCATGTCGCGCTGCCGGGATCGGACTCGTTCAGTTTGCGGCCCCGACGACGGTTGGTGCCCGTCTGGGGCAGGTCGTCGCTGCCGATCCACCGTTCGTGTACGGAATCGCTGAGATGGGAGTCACCGGCGAACGCTCCGACTCGAGTGGCCACGCTGTGGCACTCGTTGCCCGCTTGAGAGAGTTGACCGACCTGCCGATTGCGCTCGGGGTGGGCATCTCCGGACCCGAAGGCGCCGCCGCGGCAGCGGCCATCGCCGATGGCGTCATCGTCGGTTCGGCGTTGGTGAGGAGGGTTCTCGAAGCGAAGAACACCGCCTCCGCGGCGTCTGCGCTCTCAGTCGCCGTCGCCGAACTTGCCAGAGCGGTGCGTCAGGCTCAATGAGGACGAATCGTCTACACGACGCCAGAACTGGGAGGGCGACCCTCCTAG
>JBBTKD010000054.1:0-14309 GCA_038059105.1 Actinomycetota bacterium
CCACCGGGACCGCAGTCATTGATGCACGGCATCCTCACGCTCCAGGAGCAGATAAGGGCCGCGGCGAGGTCGGGGCGATGACCCGAGTCGAGAAGATGGTCGGTTCGGTGGAGGGCGCCGTCGTGTCCGATTCACTCGGCCAGACCGTGGTGCGGGTGGCGCGCGAGTCGCTGATCGCCGCGGTGACCGCAGCCCGTGACTCCGGGTTCACGATGTTCATCGACCTGTGCGCTGTCGACTACCTCACCCGAAATCCGCGTTTCGAGGTGGTGATCGGACTGCTGTCGCTCGATCCTCTCGAGCGTCTCCGGTTGCTCGTGGGAATTCCGGGTGACGACCCCACCATTCCGAGCATCACCGGGTTGTTCGCTGGCGCAGACTTCTACGAGCGTGAGGCCTTCGACCTGTTCGGCATCCAGTTCTCCGGCCATCCCAACCTGACCCGGATCCTGCTCCCCGACGATTGGGAGGGGCATCCGCTGCGCAAGGACACGCCCGTCGGGTCGATCCCTGTCCAGTTCAAAGAAGCGAATCGGGCGACATGAGCAAGCCCCCGGACATCGTGACCGGAGATCTCGAAGCGGCTCCCGAGACCCAGCAAGGGCCGACGCAGCCTGCAGAGCCGACGACCTCGTCGCGGCGCACCGTGCACGACCTCTGGATGAGCGGGACCGAAGCATCGACCGAGATGGGGCGGTTCACCGACGAGGGTGCCCAGGAGATGCTCGCTGACGAGACCGGCGCGGTCCTTGCGGGGCAGAAGGGCACGCTCGTCGTCGACGATTACGAGAGCAAGACCCGATCGTCGGGTGACGAGATCCAGATCCTCAACATGGGACCGCAGCATCCGGCCACTCATGGGGTGCTCCGCCTTCACATCGAACTCGACGGCGAGACCATCATTCGGGTGAAGCCGATCATCGGATACCTGCACACGGGCATGGAGAAGACTGCCGAGGCGCTCTCCTTCCTTCAGGGCCCGACCAACGTCACGCGGATGGACTACCTGTCTCCGCTCCACAACGAGTTGTGTTTCTCGCTGGCCACCGAGCGGTTGCTGGGCATCGACGTGCCCGAGCGTGCCAGCGCGATCCGGATCCTGATGACCGAACTCAATCGGGTGGCGAGCCACCTGCTGTGGAGTGCGACGACCGGACTCGACATCGGGGCTCTCTCGATGATGATCTACGGGTGGCGCGAGCGTGAACTCGTGCTCGCCTTCTTCGAGAAGACCACCGGTCTGCGGATGAACCACAATTACATCCGTCCCGGCGGCGTTGCCGCCGACCTGCCCGATGGGTGGGAGGACGATGTCGACGGCATCATCTCCGGAGTACTCACCGGTCTTGCGGACTACGAAACGCTGCTGCTCGACAACCCGATCTTTCTCGAGCGGACCAAGGGCGTCGGTGTGCTCGCCACCAAGGAGATCCTCGCCTTCGGGATCACGGGACCCATGGCAAGGGCGTCGGGCATCGGATACGACGTTCGGACAGCGTTCCCGTACTCGGGCATCGAGCAATACGACTTCGAAGTGCCGATATTCGACGGCGGTGATGTGTACGACCGTTTCCTGGTGCGCTTCGAGGAGATCCGCCAGTCATTGAAAATCGTGAAGCAGGCACGCAACAGGATGCCGCGCGGCGACTACCGCACCGAAGACCGCAAAGTGACGCCGCCGCCCCGCGCCCGCATCGACCAGTCGATGGAGGCGCTGATCCATCACTTCAAGATCTTCACTGAGGGTTTCAAGGTTCCGGCCGGCGAGACCTATCAGGCGGTCGAGTCGGCGCGAGGCGAGTTAGGGATGTACCTCGTGTCCAACGGCGGCGCCAAACCGTGGCGTCTCCACGTGCGCGGCCCATCGTTCGCCCACGTCCAAGCACTCCCGGCGATGCTCACCGACTCACTGATCGCCGACACGATCGCGGCCCTCGCGTCGGCAGATCCGGTGATGGGGGATGTGGATAGATGAGGAGAGTCGCCAGTCGCCAGTCGCCGGTAAGAGAGTCTTCAGTCTTCAGTCTTCAGTCTTCAGCCTTCAGCAAGAGAGTCGCCAGTCGCCAGTCGCCAGTCTCCAGTCGGAGGGTCGCCCGGTCGGAGCCATCAGTTATAAGTCATCAACCAGGCAAGACACCCGGACCGGTGCCGTCGCGTTCTTGCGAATTGCGAATTGCGAATTGCGAATTGCGGACAGGGGTGCCTCGATGACCTGGTCTCCCGCCACTCTCGAACGCGCTCAGCAGATCCTCGCGCTCTACCCACAGCGGCGGTCGGCGGTCATGCCTCTGCTCTACATCGCCATGCGTGAGGACGGGCGGCTCACCGATGAGGGGATGCGACAGGTTGCTCAACTCACCGGGTTGACCTCGGTGCAGGTCGAGTCGGTGGCGTCGTTCTACTCGATGTACAAGCGTCACGTCGGTGCCCACGTCGTGTCGGTGTGCACTTCGATTTCGTGCCATCTGCTTGGCGGGCGCGAGCTGCTTGCGACGATGAGCGACGAGACCGGTGTGCCGCCCGGCGAGACCGCAGTGGACGGATCGATCACCGTCGAGTCGGTCGAGTGCATCGGCGCCTGTGGCGGTGCTCCCGCCGTTCAGGTCAACTACGAGCTCGTCGAAGGCGTTACGCCGGAGAAGGGCCGCGAGTTGTGCCGCTGGCTCAGGGCCGAGCGCCCGACGCTGGTGCGCGCCGACGAACTCCAGAGAAGGTTCGGCGGTATCCGGTCGTTCCCCGCGGGTGCTGATGATCCCGTCGGAGCAGTGGGACCGTTCCCGGCCTTCGGTCCGATCGGTACCGCAGGAGGTGGGTCGTGACCGACCGGATCCTCACGACGCGCATGGAGGCGCATCCCGCGGACGCGCACACCATCGCCCGCTACGAGGCGACGGGCGGGTACGCCGCTTTGCGCAAGGCGTTCGGCATGAAGCCGGAGGAGATCGTCGCCGAGGTGAAGGCCTCGAACCTGCGGGGCCGCGGCGGAGCGGGATTTCCCACCGGGGTGAAGTGGGGTTTTCTCGCACCCTCGACACCGCGTTATCTCGTGGTCAACGCCGACGAATCGGAGCCGGGAACCTTCAAGGATCGCCAGTTGCTTGAACGCGATCCGCACCAGTTGCTCGAAGGCATCGTGATCTCGGCGTTTGCCATCGCGGTCAATCGCGCATTCGTGTACATCCGCGGGGAGTATCCGCGTTCGGCGCGTCGCATGCAGCAGGCGGTCGATGAGGCGTACGCCGCCGGGTACCTCGGCAAAGACATCCTCGGTAGCGGCTTCACACTCGACGTCACCGTGCACCTCGGTGCCGGTGCCTACATCTGCGGCGAGGAGACGGCGATGCTCAACAGCCTCGAGGGCAAACGCGGTGAGCCGCGGATCAAGCCGCCGTTTCCTGCGGTGGCCGGGCTCTATGCCAAGCCGACCATCGTCAACAATGTGGAGACGATCTCCAACGTTCCGTGGATCGTCAGCAACGGCGGTGCCGCCTACAACGCCATTGGCCCAGAAGGCTCACGAGGGACACGGTTGCTGTCGCTCTCCGGTCACGTGGTGAAGCCGGGGAACTACGAGATCGTGATGGGGATGTCGTGGCGCGATCTCATCTTTGGCATTGGCGGCGGCATCCCCGGCGGAAAGGCGCTGAAGTGCTGGATCCCGGGCGGTGCGTCTGCACCATGGTTCACTCCCGAGGTTCTCGACGAACCGGTGACCCTCGACGACATCGCCCGCCTCGGGTCGATGGCTGGCTCCGGTGCGGTGGTGGTGATGGACGAGACCACCAACGTCGTCGAGGCGGCGCTCAGCATCGTTCGCTTCTTCGCCCACGAGTCGTGCGGACAGTGCACCCCGTGTCGCGAGGGAGCGTCGTGGTTGCAGCGGATTCTTGAGCGCATCGTCACCGGTCAGGGCCGCCCGTCTGATCTCGACCTGCTCCTCGACGTGTCCGACAACATCAGCCCCGGACTGCGCTGGCCGCCGGCGATGACGACGATCTGCCCGCTCGGTCCATCGGCGGTGTCACCGATCACCTCGATCATGAAGCACTTCCGCGACGAGATCGTCGCCATGATTCCCGGGGAGGTGACGGCAGGTGTCTGACCGGGTAAAGATCATCGTCGACGGCCGCGAGGTGACATCCCCAAGCGGCGAGTTGCTGATCAAGGCGGCCGAAGAGAACGGCACGTACATCCCGCGGTTCTGCTGGCACTCCCGTATGAAGCCGGTAGGGATGTGCCGCATGTGCTTGGTCGAGGTGGAAGGTCCACGGGGCAAGGTGCTCGTCACGTCGTGCACCACTCCCGTTGTTGAAGGCATGATCGTGCACACCCGATCCGATGTGGTGAAGAAGGCACAGGAGGGGGTCCTCGAATTCCTTCTCATCAACCATCCGCTCGACTGTCCGGTGTGCGACAAGGGTGGCGAGTGTCCGCTCCAGGACCAGACCCTGGCTCACGGCCCCGGCGAGTCGCGCTTCGTCGAGGAGAAGCGCCACTTCGAGAAGCCGATTCCGATCAGCGACCTCGTGCTGCTCGACCGGGAGCGCTGCATCCTCTGCGCCCGTTGCACGCGATTCAGCGACGAGATCTCCGGCGATCCCCTCATCGAGTTCATCGATCGCGGCAACCACACGCAGATCAACACGTTTCCCGACGAGCCGTTCTCGTCGTACTTCTCCGGAAACACCGTGCAGATCTGCCCCGTTGGCGCGCTCACCGCGACGCCCTACCGGTTCAAGGCCCGCCCGTGGGATCTCGAAGCGGTGGAGAGCACGTGTCCCCACTGCTCGGTGGGGTGCCGCGTGTCGGTGCACGCTTCACAGAACCAGGTGGTGCGACTGATCGGTGTCGACGTCGATGCCACCAATCAAGGCTGGCTGTGCGACAAGGGCCGGTTCGGTTTCGAATACCTGCGGTCCCCGGAACGGTTGTCGTCACCGCTGCTGCGCGGTGATGACGGTGAATTCCACGAAGTGGGATGGGCCGAGGCGCTCGACGCGGTTGCCACTCGCCTCAGGTCGGTGATCGCTGAAAAGGGACCCGCCAGCGTCGCCGGTCTCGGTGGCGCCCGCAGCACCAACGAAGAGGCATATGCCTTCGCCAAATTGCTGCGCGGTGTGATCGGCACTGGAAACCTCGATGCCTCACTCGGCGACGACCCGGGGGTGGGGTTGCTCGTCGGCACGAATGCGCGGGCGACCATCGACGATCTCGAGCGAGCCAAGACGATCCTGGTGTGGGGACCGGATCTCAAGGAAGAACTTCCGGTGCTCTACCTCCGGGTGCGTCGTGCTGCGACTGCGCTTGGCACCACGTTGATCGTCGTTCATCCGCGGGCTACCGGACTCGATCGCGATGCCACCCATACCGTTCGGTATCGCCCCGGAGTCGGCGCGGCACTGCTGCGGCGACTCGCGGCGGGGGAGGGTGACCTTGCCGAGGTGCGTGCGGCATTGGATCAGGGTCCGGTGGTCGCCATCATCGGCAGGACCGGTCTCGCCGAGAGCGCCGACCTTGCCGAAGCGGTGGCGGCGTTTGCTCGCGGGCTCCCCGAAGCCCGACTCCTGCCCGTGGCGCGGCGCGGCAATGTCTTCGGAGCGCTCGACATGGGAATGTCGCCACACCTCCTGCCCGGTCGCGTTGCTGCAGACGACGCCACCGCGCGCAGCACTCTGGCCGCGGCGTGGGGTGCCGGTGTCGCCGCTCCTGGTCGTGACGCCTCCGGAATTCTCGCTGGGATGGCCAACGGCTCGATCGGTGCAGTGCTCCTTCTTGGATCCGATCCCCTCGCCGATCACCCCGATCAGAAGGTCGCAACCGAAGCATTCGCGGCGGTTTCTCCCCCCGTAGGGGGGAGACCCTTCCTGGTCTCGCTCGACATCTTCCGCAATCGATCCAACGAAGGGGCCGACGTCATCCTGCCCGTCGACACCTTTACCGAGGTCGAGGGCACGGTCACCAATCTCGAAGGCCGTGCACAGAAGACCAACCGACTTGTCCCTGGGGTCGGCGCTTCGCGCCCGACCGTGGAGGTGCTCGAAGATCTCGCCATCCGCCTCGGCGGATCGGTCGGCAGTTCGGCTGCAGCTATCGCCAAGGAAATCGCAGCGGTTGCTCCGGCATACGCCGCTGTCAGTTGGGATGCGCTCGACTGGGGAACGGGCCGCGACGGGATCGTCGCTGCCGGCGGCAGCTTCGCCCACACTCCGACGGCGACCGGCAAAGATCCCGCGATCGGCGACCTCACGCTGCATCTCGGACGCGTGCTCTACGACAAGGGCACGGTCGTCACCGCGGGCCCATCGCTGGCGATGCTCGCCCCGTCAGCGGCGGCGCATTTGCATCCCGAAGACGCCGCCCGACTCGGATTCAGTGCAGGCGACCGCGTGACCGTCACCGGAAACGCCGGAAGTGCCGCGATGCCGGTGGTCCTCGATCCCACACTCGCCAAGGGCACCGTGTACATCCCGTTCAACACCGGAGCCACGATTGGCAACGGGTTGGATGTGAAGGTGGAGAGAGCATGAGCTACCAGCTACCAGCTACCAGCTACCAGCCAGAGAGTCGCCGGTCGCCAGTCGCCGGTCGCCAGTCGATCAGTCACCAGGCGTTTCTGGCTGATGACTGTCGACTGATGACTAAAGGTCACACGCGAGGGGGGCGAACATGACCTCCTTCTTCGAGGGACTCTTCTCTTCTCCTTTCTGGTCTGCGGTGATCAAGGCGGGGGTCGCTTTTGGCTTGCTGATGATGACTGCGATGGTTCTCGTCTGGTTCGAGCGTCGCGTCGTGGCCTTCATGCAGAATCGCATCGGTCCCAACCGGGCGGGTCCGTTCGGGATTCTGCAGACCCTGGCCGATGGATTGAAACTTCTGTTCAAGGAGGGGATACGTCCTCGCAAGGTCGAAGTGATGATGTATCTCGCCGCTCCGATTGCGGCGATGGTCCCGGCGTTCCTCATCTTCATGGTGGTTCCGATCGGCGCTCCGGTCCACATCGGAAGTGAGACGGTGACCCTCCAGGGGACGGACCTCAACGTCGCTCTGTTGTTCGTGTTGGCGATCTCATCATTGGCGGTGTACTCGGTGGTGCTCGCCGGATGGGCGTCGGGTTCGAAATACCCGCTCCTCGGCGGCATTCGAGCGAGCGCACAGATGATCTCGTACGAAGCAGCGATGGGACTCTCGGTGATCCCGGTGGTGGTGCTGGCGTCGGCGCAGTTGGCCGGAGGGGATCCCGGTATCGGGACGATGTCGTTCTCCACGATCGTGGAGTTGCAGCAGGGCTCTTTCCGCGGTCCGATCCCGGGATGGTTCGTGTTCTGGCTGCTTCCGTCGTTCGTGATCTTCTTCATCTCGGCCGTCGCCGAGACCAACCGCGCCCCGTTCGATCTCGTCGAGGCCGAATCCGAAATCGTCGGCGGGTATCACACCGAGTACTCCGGCTTCCGCTTCGCCATGTTCTTCCTTGCCGAGTACATCAACATGTTCAACGTCTGTGCGATCGCGGTGACCCTGTTCCTCGGTGGCTGGCTCGGCCCAGGCGCCGACCTCCCCTACGTCGGCTGGGCGGTTCCGGTCTTCTGGTTCCTGGTCAAGACGTATGCCCTTCTGTTCCTGCTCGTGTGGATCAGAGCCACCCTGCCGCGGCTTCGTTACGACCAGTTGATGACCCTCGGTTGGAAGCGACTGATCCCGCTCTCGCTGCTGTGGTTGATGCTCTTTGCCCTCGTTCGCGCCTGGCAGTCATTCGGTGCGCCATGGTCGTAAAGAAGGACACGCCATGAGCATGATCCCCGGGTTCCTCGTCACGCTGCGCCAGATCTTCAAGCGCAAGGTGACGATTCAGTACCCCGAGCAGAAGCGCTCCAAGCCGCAGCGTTTCCACGGCCGTCACGTGCTGAATCGCTATCCCGATGGGATGGAGAAGTGCATCGGGTGTGAGTTGTGTGCTGGCGTGTGCCCGGCGCGCTGTATCTATGTGCGCGGCAAGGAGAACCCGGCGGACGAGCCGATCAGCCCGGGGGAGCGCTACGGCTTCGTCTACGAGATCAACATGCTGCGCTGCATCTTCTGCGCGCTCTGTGTCGAGGCGTGCCCCACCGAGGCGATCACGATGAGCCAGCTGTTCGAGATGTCGGTGAGCAACCGCGGCGACGCGATCTACACCCGTAGCGAGTTGCTGATGAACCCCGACGGTACCGTTCCCCATCCGCAGCCCGACAGCATCCTGATCGACAAGGGAGAGTTGCGCCTCGCCGACGGCTGGATGCGCGCCACGTCGCCATCAGGCCGCGCTGCCTACGAAGGCGTCATCGCCTGGACCCCCACGGCAGGAATCGGAACGAGACCGGCGGAGAGAGGGCAGTCGGCAGAGGGTCGCCCGTCGCCGGTCGCCGGTCAAGAACAGGACATCACGGACCGGCGACCGGCGACCGGCGACGAAGAGAAGGACACCTCTCATGGTTGAGCTAGTCCTGTTCATCCTCTTCGGCCTCGTTGCGCTGTTCGGTGCCGTCACGATGGTGTGGGCTCGTAACCCGGTGTATTCGGCGATGGGGTTGATGCTGACCATGTTCTCCATCGCGGTGTTCTACGTTTCGAATGCGGCGCACTTCATCGCCGCGGTCCAGGTGATCATCTACGCCGGAGCGGTGATGACACTGTTCCTTTTCGTGGTCATGCTGATCGGTGTCGATAACGAGGAGAGCCGCAAAGAGAACATTCCCCTGCAGCGTCCGGCGGCGCTTGCGGTGATCGCTCTGTTTGGTGTTGGCGTGATCCTTGCGGGACGTTCGGCTTGGGTGACGGGGAGCAGGGTCAGTGGGCTCGGGGAGATCGACGGTTCGGTCGAGAGGGTTGGATCCGAGCTGTTCAACAACTGGCTGCTTCCGTTCGAGGTGACGGCGCTGCTCTTGATCGTCGCCGCCACCGGAGCGATCGCACTCGCCTTTTTCCGTGACGACGAGGAGACGGGCACATGACGGTCACCCCGGGCTGGTACATGGCGCTGGCGGCAGCGCTCTTCGTGATCGGAGTTGGGGGAATCCTCCTTCGCCGTAACGCCTTAGTCATGTTCATGTCGGTTGAGCTGATGCTCAACGCGGTGAACCTCACCTTCGTCGCGGCCGGTCGTGAGCTCAACGCGATCGAAGGACAGATCTCGGTGCTCTTCGTGATGGTGGTGGCGGCGGCCGAAGTGGTCGTCGGCCTTGCGATCATCGTCGCGGTGTTCCGTCGGCGGAAGACGGCGTCCGTCGACGAACTGGCGGGGCTGAAGGGATGACCGACCTGCTCGTCTCGGCCGCGATTCTTCTCCCGCTCTCTGGTGCGCTGGTCATGGTGTTCTTCGGCAAGCAGCTTGGTGAACCCTGGGCTGGATACCTTGGCACGCTCACCGTCGTCGCCGCGTTCGGTGGGGCCGCCATCGCCGCTGCCGATTTCTTCACCGGCACCGGCGAAACCGTGGTGGTTCGGTGGTTCGATTGGTTCCCGGCGTTCGGCGTCGCGGTCGAGTTGCGGTGGGATCCGTTGTCGGCGCTGATGACTCTGGTGGTGACCGGCGTCGGGTCGCTGATCCACCTGTACTCGATCGGGTACATGCATGGCGACGCCCGGTTCGGGCGCTTCTTCACCTACCTCAACCTGTTCGTCGCATCGATGCTGATCCTGGTGCTGGCAAACAACTTTGCGGTGATGTTCGTCGGGTGGGAGTTGGTCGGACTCTGCTCGTATCTCCTCATCTCGTTCTGGTTCGAGAAGGAGACCGCGGCGGCGGCAGGCAAGAAGGCGTTCGTCGTCAACCGGGTCGGTGACGTCGGATTCATCGTCGCCCTGATGCTGGTCTTCTCCCACTTTGGCACCTTCTCGTTCGACGAGGTACTCGAGGGTGCTGGAGGTCTGGCTGCTGGCACTGCAACGGCGATCGGTCTCCTGTTGCTGGTGGGTGCAGCCGGCAAGTCGGCGCAGCTGCCCCTCTACGTGTGGCTGCCCGATGCGATGGAGGGTCCGACTCCGGTGTCGGCCCTCATCCACGCCGCCACCATGGTCACCGCCGGTGTGTACCTGGTGGCGCGCGCCGCTCCGATCTTCGCTGCGTCCGAGGTGGCGGGTGCGGTGGTCGCCATCGTCGGCGCCGCCACTGCGCTGTTCGCCGCGACTATCGCCCTCGCGCAGCGAGACATCAAACGAGTGCTCGCCTACTCGACGATCTCGCAGCTCGGGTTCATGTTCATGGCTGTCGGTGCCGCCGCCTATGTCGCCGGCGTGTTCCACCTGATGACACATGCGTTCTTCAAGGCCCTGCTCTTCCTCGGAGCCGGCTCGGTGATCCACGGCATGCACGGCGAGCAGGACATGACGCGCATGGGCGGTCTGGCGCGCAAGATGCCCATCACGTTCGCCACGATGGCGATCGCCTGGCTGACGATCTCGGGGATTCCGCCGCTTTCCGGGTTCTGGTCGAAGGACGAGATCCTCGGGTCGGTGTTCGAACGGGGCGGGCTGTGGGTGGTCTTGTTCGGGGTGGGTCTCCTCACCGCGGCGATCACCGCCTTCTACATGACTCGCATGATGTGGCTCACTTTCTTCGGAACTCCGCGTTGGGCCGATGGCGTGCATCCCCATGAGTCGCCGCGGGTGATGACGTTCCCGCTCCTGGCTCTCGCCGCTTTGTCCGTCGTTGGTGGCCTGGTCAACACGCCGTTTCGCACCTCACTCGAACACTTCCTCGATCCCGCCTTCGAGTTGGTCGCACTGGCGCATCCTCCCGAGGGGTCGCTGGCATTGACCCTTGCCGGGGCGTCGGTGCTCGCCGCCCTGATCGGTATCGCACTGGCTGCGGTCCGGTACCGCACGTTCCGCACCGAAGAGGGACGCACCTGGCGGATCATGGGTCGCGGCTACTACGTCGACGATGTCTACGCCCAGGTGTTCGCTCGCACCGGCAAACTCGGCGCGGCATGGCTGGCCTTCCGCTTCGACGCCCGCGTCATCGACGGTGCAGTCGAAGGCACCGGTGGTCTGGTGCGACGCATCGGTGGTTGGATGCGCCCGCTGCAAACCGGCTTCGTCCGCTCCTACGGACTCGCCATCGCCGCCGGCAGCGTGGCAATGCTGGCATGGTTTTTGAGCAGGGGGGGATTGTGAACCGCCGCCAGTCGCCCGTCGCCCGTCGCCCGCATGAGGTCTTCAGTCGTCAGGCATCAGTCATCAGTCAGATGAAGACCTGGCCCATCGCTTCTCGCGCTGTGCGCGGGTCATCTTCTCCTCTCTTGCTGGCGACGGGCGACGGGCGACGAGCCATCGTCTTGCTGACGGGTAACGGGCAACGGGTAACGGGTAACGGGCTCTCGCGAGAGTCGGGCAAACGCGATGAATGAGTTTCCGATACTTTCTGTCATCATCCTTCTCCCCGTCATTGGTGCGGTGGCGTTGTTTCTGATTCCGTCGCGTCGTTCCGAGATGGTGTTGCCGGTGGCGGTGGCGGCGTCGCTCGTGACGCTCGGGGCGGCGGGTTGGATGCTTGTCGAGTTCGAGTCCGGGTTCGCCGGGTTTCAGTTCGTCGAGCAGAGCTCCTGGTATGTCCCGTGGGGCGTGGGGTGGCACCTCGGCATTGACGGCATCTCGCTGCTGCTCGTCGTGCTCACCGCATTCCTGTTTCCGATTTCGCTCGCAGCCAGCAGCGGGGTGAAGCATCGAGTGCGGGAGTATGCGGTGGCGATGCTGCTGCTCGAGGCGGGCATCATCGGAGTCTTCCTCTCGCTCGACCTGCTCGTGTTCTTCGTGTTCTGGGAGGTGATGCTCGTCCCGATGTACTTCATCATCGGGATCTGGGGAGGAGAACGACGGGTGCACGCCGCGGTCAAGTTCTTCCTCTTCACCGCTCTGGGTTCCGCGGTGATGTTCGCCGGGATCCTGTTCCTCGGGTTCCTCGGCGGCGATGGTTCACCCACATTCGACTTCGTAAAACTGCTCGACTCCGATTTGAGTCGTAACGCCCAGTTCTGGCTATTCGGTGCGTTCGGACTGTCGTTCGCCATCAAGGTGCCGATCTTCCCGTTCCATACCTGGTTGCCCGACGCTCATGTCGAGGCACCCACCGCGGGTTCAGTGATCCTCGCCGGGGTGTTGTTGAAACTGGGCGCCTACGGACTGATCCGGTTCAACCTCTCTCTGTTCCCCGAGGCGTCGGTGCAGCTGATGCCGGTGCTGGCGGTGCTGGCGGTGATCGGAATCATCTACGGTGCGATCGTTGCGATCGTGCAGAGCGACATCAAGCGGTTGGTGGCCTACTCGTCCGTCAGTCACCTCGGCTTTGTGATCCTCGGGGTCTTTGCCCTCACCACACAGGGACTCCAGGGTGGTGTACTCCAGATGGTCAATCACGGGCTGACCACCGGAGCCCTCTTCCTGCTGGTCGGCATGATTTACGAGCGGCGCCACACGCGCGAGATCAGCCAGTTCGGCGGGTTGGCCTCGGTGATGCCGGTGTACGCCGGAGTGTTCCTGTTCGTCGCGTTTGCGTCGATCGGACTCCCCGGCCTTAACGGTTTCGTCGGCGAGTTCTTCGTCCTCGTCGGATCGTTCCTCTCGCTGCCCGTGTACGCCGTGATCGCCGCCTTCGGCGTGGTGCTCGCCGCGGTGTACTTGCTCTGGGCATACCAGCGCATGTTCACCGGACCCATCACCGTTCCGGAGAACTCGGTGTTGCACGATCTCCGCGCCGGCGAGATCGTCATCCTCGCTCCGATCCTGGCGCTCATTCTCTTTCTCGGGATCTACCCCAAGCCAGCCCTGGACCGCATCGAACCATCAGTAGACGCGGTGCTGGACCGCATCGAGAGAGTGACGGACCACGAGGTGCCCTCGTTGGGTACGACGGAGGCGGGGAGATGAGCGGTCGCCAGTCGCCAGTCGCCGGTCGCCCGCAGGAGTCGCGCGCGATCCGGACGGGCGACGGGCGACGGGCGACCCGGCAACCGAAGGTGGCCGCATGAACTTCAACCTCCTCGCGATCGCTCCCGAGATCATCCTCACGCTTGCTGTCGTCGCGCTGCTCATGGTCGACGTGCAGTGGCAACCCGGATATCGGTGGTGGGGGATGGCGGCTGCGGCCGGACTGGTGGGAGCAACGGTCGGCGCTGCATTGCAGTGGACCGGTCATCGCGGAGACGAGGTGGCGATCTATTTCCGGGGGATGATCGCGGTAGACGGGTTCTCGTCACTCGCCGGGTTGCTGATCTTCCCGGTGACGGGACTCGCCCTGCTCACCGCCTGGCCGTTGGTGCGTTCGCTGGGTCGACGCGGCGCCGAGTTCGTGGTGCTCGTGTTGGTCGCATCGACCGGCGCACACCTGATGGCAGCCGCGAGCAATCTGGTGATGCTCTTCATCGCACTCGAGGTGTTCTCGATCAGCCTCTATGTGCTCGCCGGTTTCACCCGGGATCGCGCCGATGCGGACGAGGCTGCCCTCAAGTACTTCCTGCTCGGTGCGCTGGCGTCGGCGATCTTCCTGTACGGGATCGCTTTGGTGTTCGCCGCTACCGGAACCACGTCGATCTACGGCGTCGCCGACTATCTCGACTCGACGCTGATCCTGCGTCCCGGGATTCTGCTCACCGGTATCGCCCTTCTGCTTGTCGGCCTCGGTTTCAAGATCTCGGCGGCGCCGTTTCACATCTGGGCGCCCGACGTGTACCAGGGAGCACCGGGAGGAGTCACCGGATTCCTCGCCGCTTCCGCCAAGATCGCCGGCTTTGCCGCCGCGGCACGCGTGCTCACCGTTGCTCTCGATTCCCGAATGGACGATTGGGTGCCAGCAATTGCCGTGATGGCTGCGGTGTCGATCGTGGTCGGCACGCTTCTCGCGATCGCCCAAACAGATCTGAAGCGCATGCTCGCCTACTCGGGCGTGGCTCATGCCGGATTCATCCTCACCGCACTCGTCGCCGGATCTGATGGAGTGGGCGAGATGTGGTTCTACGTCTCGACATACGCGGTGCAAGTGATCGCGGCATTTGCCGTCGCCGCGGTGGTGTCGGGACCGCAGCAGGGTCAGGCGCCGCTCGCCGACTATGCAGGTCTGGCGTCGCGAGCCCCGGCTCTCGCCGCGTGTCTCGGTCTGATGATGCTGGCGATGGGTGGCATCCCATTGACGGCCGGATTCGTCGGCAAGGCCGCGGTATTCAGCGCCGCTCTCGGTGCCGATCATCTCTGGTTGGTCGTGCTCGCCCTGGTCGCCGCGGTCGCAGGGCTGTTCTTCTACCTGCGAGTGATCGTGCTCATGTACATGCAACCCGCCGACGGCA
>JBBTKD010000055.1:0-2637 GCA_038059105.1 Actinomycetota bacterium
GACCGACGAGAGCCACTTCATCGATCAATGCATCCGGGAGAGCCGCCATCGCTTCTTCGCGTTTGCCTGCCAGATAGAGATCCTGCACCTTGGTCGCCGTCTCTTCGTACCCGTACCGACAGACCAGGTCGAAATAGAAGTTGTTGCCTCTCGCCCCCATTCCTCCGACGTACAGGGCGAGCAGCGGGCGAACCCCCCAGCGCGCCTGATCGACGTCGTCGGTGACCACTGCTGGCACCGTCGGCAGGATGTCGAAACGCGCCCGCTTGTCGGGATCACCCGAGGCGGCGAACCCCGCGGTGAGGGAAGGTGCAAACACCTCGGCGCCGCGGTACGGCGAGTACCAGAACGGAAGCCATCCATCGGCGATCTCGGCGGCGAGCGCAACGTTCTTCGGACCGATTGCGGCGAGATAGATGGGCACCTCATGCTTGGGATGGATGGTGAGTCGCAGCGTCTTGCCGAGACCGGTGGCATCGGCGCCGTCGTAGGGGATGCGGTGGTACTCCCCCTCATACCGGAGCTTGGCTTCGCGCGACATGATGCGCCGCACGATCTCGACGTACTCGCGCGTCACCCGTAACGGCTTGCCGTAGGGACGCCCGTGCCAGCCCTCCACCACTTGCGGCCCGGACATACCCAGCCCGAGCAGGAATCTGCCGCCGCTCAACTCCGACATCGTGGCTGCGGTCATGGCCGTCATTGCCGGGGTGCGGGCGGGCATCTGCATGATGGCGCTGCCGAGTCCGATGCGTGAGGTCGATGCGCCGTACCAGGCGAGCATCGACACCGCATCGCTCCCGTAGGCCTCCGCGACCCAGACCGAGTGGTATCCGAGACGGTCGGCCTCCTGCACGAACTCGAGACGCGGCTCAACCGCGGTGCCCGCGTACCCCATGTTCAGTGCCAACCGCATCCCGATTCCTCTCTCGTTGCCGCCATCCTCAAGCCCAGAGGGAGCCGGGTCAAGCCAGCGGTAGCATCCCGATCAGAATGACCACCCGGCTGCGCAAAGTTGTGCTCGCGGTTCCGGTGGCGGCTGCGGCCGTCGTCGCCACCCAAGTGTTCCGTGCGGCGCATCGTCCCGATCTCCCCTCGTACCCCAATCAGGATCCGTCGGGGCGCTTCGGCGACCCTGCACTACCCCCGCTGCGCATCGTGGCGCTCGGCGACTCATCGATCACCGCACCCGGCGTATCCGACATCGACAACGTCTGGATTCGCCGCGTGGCGCGTATGCTCTCCGACCGGTACCACGTAGACCTGATCAGCCTCGCCGTCGGGGGATCCAAGGCGAGCGATGTCCTCGAGGGCCAACTTGCCGAGGCGATTCGCTTGCAACCCGACGTCGCGGTCGTGTCTGTGGGTGCCAACGATGCGCTGCGCGGGGTTCACCTCGAGCGGTACCGCGAGCAGCTCACCGCCATCGTCACCCGCCTTTCTGCGACAGGTGCCGGGGTGCTCGTGTTCGGCATGGGCGATCTCGGCAGCATCCCCCGCTTCCCCAACGGACTCCGCAAGTGGGCCTCGCGCCGATCCAACGCCTTCGACCAGGTCTGCCGCGATGTCGTCGTGACAGTTCCGCGAGCGGTCAAGGTCTACACGCGGGGACGCAGCAGCACGGCGTTCTTCGACGATCCGACGCTTTTCTCTGGTGACCAGTTCCATGCCGGAGACGGTGGTCACGAACTGTTCGCCGCAGGTGCCCTCGAGGCGATGGAAGCGGCGATCGCGCTCCGCGCGCTCTAGACGCCCCTGACCCGGATGTCTCCGGAGACGGTCTTCACCTCGAGCCGCGCGGATTGCGTCACGGAAAAAGGAGATGCGCGTACGCGAGACGGCTCTCTCACACACCGAGCGTCACATATCGCCCAACAAGAGCGTCGTCGGCGATGTTCATCCAGAACTGTTTGTTCTCGGGGTCGCCGGCGGAGAAGAGGTGGTCGTACTTGAGACGCTCTTCTCCCGCCGACATCCGACCAACCGCGCGAGCGGCAAACTCCGCGAGTTGGCGGGGGTTTGCCAAAAACGGAGTGACCGCCAGGTAAAACAGAGCCGCCTTCTCGACCGACTCGATGGCCTTGCCGTACCTTGCACCGGCCGCGCAAATCTGGCTCAACGCCACCAGGACCTGATCTCCGACGCCCAGCGGGTCGACCACGATGTCGTGGGCCGACGGGATCCGGCTGAGCATGTCGGCACCCTTGGGTCGGTCCCTGATCACAGCTTTGAGTTCATCGATGGATCGCCCGGTGCTTCCGGCCAACACCACCACGAGTCCGGTCGACCGTTGCGCATTGGCATCGAGGAGTGGCAACAGCAGCTCATAGGGCCAACTCGTTCCGGGGCGAGCGTCGAGTTCATCAACGAGAACCAACATCGGCTCGATCGACGACCGGGCCGCGGTAATGGCGGCAGCGAACGCCGACTCTTCGGCGCCGGCGAGATTGAGTTCGACGTAACGCGCGCCGGGGATCGACCGCGCCACCTCCTGCACGAAGAACGTCTTTCCGCTGCCCGGTGCCGCCCAGATGAGGTGGTTCTCCCGGTTGCCGGTCGGCCGCTCCAGTGCACCCCGGATGCGTTGCCGAGCATCGACGAGGCCATTTCGTACCGCCTCGTCGTACCGGGTGTAGG
>JBBTKD010000056.1:0-1571 GCA_038059105.1 Actinomycetota bacterium
GGGATGCCGATCAGTTCGGCATCGGCGAATTTGACCCCGGGACGCTCGTCGCGGTCGTCGAGGATCACGTCCACGCCGGCTGCGATGAGTCCCGAGGAGATGGCTTCGGCGGCACCCATTGCAGCTGCGTCGTCGACCTTGACGACCGTCACCACGACCTCGTATGGGGCGATCGCCATCGGCCACACGATGCCCCTGGCGTCGTGACTTGCCTCGACGACGGTGGCGAGGTTCCGACCTATGCCGATTCCATATGAACCCATCCAGATGAGGCGTTGCGCACCCTGCTCATCGAGCACCGTGGCACCGAGTGCCTCGCTGAACTTGGTGCCCAGCTTGAAGATGTGACCCACCTCGATCGTGCGACGCACCTCGAGGGGTTTCCCGCACGTGGGACAACCCTCGCCCGCCTTGACGAGTCGAAGGTCGAGCCAAGATTCCACCGCGATGTCGCGCGCCACATCCACACCCCGAAGGTGCCAGTCATCGTCGTTGGCTCCAGTGACCATGTTGTTGCGGCCGTGCAGCGCCGGATCCGCGATGATGCGGATGCCCTTGACGCCGACCGCGCCGAGGCTGCCGGGATACGCTCCGAGTGCGGCGACGATCTCCTCGTCCTCGGCGGGGCGTACGTCCCAGGTAGCGAGACCATCGACGAGCTTTTGCTCCATCAACTCGTGGTCCCCGCGCAGGAGAAGCAGTACAGGAGCACCCGCTACGACATAGACGAGGCTCTTGATCTGGCGATCGCTCGATGCGAAGTCACCGACCTCGGCAAGCGCGGCGATCGTGCGGATCCCCGGAGTGGGAAAGCGCTCGGGCTCGCCCTTCCACGACGCATCCGTCACGGCCGGAATCACCGACGTCGCCTTCTCGAGGTTGGCGGCATAACGACAGACGGGGCAGAACGCGATCTCGTCCTCCCCTGCGGCACCCTCGACCATGAACTCGACGGACTCCTTGCCGCCCATCCATCCGCTCGATGCGTGCACGGGGATGGCTTCCATTCCCAGCCGGGAGAAGATCTTTTCGTATGCCTCGTAGTGCAACTGGAACTGGACGTCGAGACCGGCAGGATCGATGTCGAAGCTGTACGAGTCCTTCATGGTGAACTCGCGAACCCGGAGGAGCCCTCCCTTGGGACGCGGCTCGTCGCGGAACTTGGTCTGGAAGTGGTACCAGACTTGGGGCAGCTGACGATATGAGGTGAGTTCGGTGGCGATGGTGGTGAAGATCTCCTCGTGCGTCATCGCCAGCAGCATCTCTGCGTCGCGACGATCCTTCAGCTTCACCAGAATTCCCTCGACGTCGTCCCACCGGCCGGTCTTCTTCCAGATCTCTGCGGGGTGCACGACGGGAAGCAGCATCTCCTGGCCGCCGATGGCGTCGATCTCCTCGCGAATGATGTTCTGGACCTTGCGTGCCACCCGCAGGCCGAGCGGAAGCAGAGACCACGAACCCGCCATCAGGCGACGAATGAAACCGCCGCGCACCAGCAACCGGTGGTTTGCCGCCTCCGCATCGGCGGGATCGTCACGGAGAGTGGGGATGAACGCGTCGGACCAGCGCAT
>JBBTKD010000056.1:1671-6170 GCA_038059105.1 Actinomycetota bacterium
ACGTGATTGGCGTCGCCTTGTGACGAGAGCAGTGCGTTGGCGGTCTCACGCGCCATTTCTTCGGCGAGACCGTCGGCGGCGGCGAGGCGGGCACCGACACCTTCGGTAACGAGCCGGCGCGCTTCATCGACCAGCGCCGCAACCATGTCGGCCTCGGGCACGACGCGAACCACCTTGCCCTTGATAAAGAGGTGGCCCTTGCCCTTGCCGGCGGCGATACCGATGTCGGCCTCTCGCGCTTCACCGGGTCCATTGACGACGCAGCCCATGACGGCCACCTGGATCGGAAGCTTCTCCGCCTCGAGGGCGAGTTGCGCCGCCTTGGCGATCGCCACCACGTCGACATCGGCGCGACCGCACGATGGGCAGGCAATGAGATCAAGCCCGGCCCGCTCGCGCAGACCCAGTTGTTCGAGCAGACGGCAGCCCGCCTCGGCCTCCTCGACGGGATCGGCGGTGAGCGAGAAGCGGATGGTGTCACCGATGCCCTCGAGCAGGAGCGTGGCAATGCCAGCGACCGACTTCATCAGGCCGGCGGGTGGTGGACCCGCCTCGGTGACGCCGAGGTGAAGGGGGTACTCGGTCTTCGTAGAAAGCAGACGGTAAGACTCGACCATCGTTCGCACGTTGCTGTGCTTCACCGAGATCTTGATGTCGTGAAACCCGATGTCCTCGAGCAAATGGATCTCGGCGAGCGCCGACTCGACCAACGCCTCGGGAACAGCTGAGCCGTACTTCTCCAGCAGGTCTTTGTCGAGCGATCCCGCATTCACGCCGACCCGGATCGGCACATTGCGATCCGCGGCTGCGCGGGCGACCTCCTTGATGTGGCGAGGGTCGCGAATGTTCCCCGGGTTGAGCCTCAGCCCGTGCACTCCGGCCTCGAGGGCGGCAAGAGCGAGCCGGTATTGGAAGTGGATGTCGGCGATGATCGGCACCGGTGACCGCGGAACGATCTCGGCGAGGCCGCCCGCCGCCTCGGCGTCATTACAGGTGATGCGAACGATGTCGGCCCCGGCGCCGCGGAGTGCGTATACCTGGGACAGGGTCGCTTCGACGTCCGCCGTTTTCGTGGTGGTCATCGACTGCACGCTGATCGGGGCACCTCCGCCGATTGCCACCGCCCCAACCTTGAGAGCCCTCGTGGGTCGACGTTCGCTCACTGCAGGCTGAAAGGGCTGGCGATATCGAGGTAGATCGCGAGCACGCCGAGCAGAACCATGAAGATCACGACCGCTGCCGCGACGGGAGCGAGCTTACGAACATCTGCGGGACGACCGCGCACCTTCTCGTAGAGCGCAACGGCGAAGTGGCCCCCGTCGAGTGGGTAGATCGGAATCACATTGAAGATGCCGACAAACACGTTGACGAGAGCGACCAGCTCGAGAGTGAAGCCGAGCCCGAGTTCCTGGGTTTCGGCACCGATGCGAACCAGGCCGATCGGACTGGCGGGCCGGGTCTCGCTGATCTTGTCGGCATCACCGGAGATGACCGCCTCCACGAGTCCCCCGAATCCCGACACCATGCGCCACAGCCCGGTGGCCGACGCCACGGTCGCCTCCCCCACCGCGGTCCCGGCGTCACCGATGCCCTCGATCGGTCCGGCGCGGTCCTTCACGGTCGCAGACCGAACGCCGAGGTATCCGCGATCATTGCCCTCATCGTCTTCGATCGACGCCAGCGTCGGATTCACGGTGACTTGCGTCCCGCTGCGGTCGAGCACGATGGCGACCGACTCGCCCGGGTTGGCTGCGATGAGATCGACGGCCTGCAACCAAGTCTCGGTCACCACACCGTCGATGGAGACGACGCGATCACCGGGCCTGATGTCGACCAAAGAGGCGGGAGTCGGCGTCCCGTTCTCGAGAGCAGTTTGGACGCTCTCGACAGCGGTGGTCGACACCGAGACCCCGAGCACGCTGGCCACGAAGAGGAAAAGCAAGAAGGCGACCACGAAGTGGCTTGCCACCCCGGCGAGCACGACGATCGCCTTCGCCCGAAACGGTTGTTCCCGATAGGTGCGACCGAAGTCGGCGGGATCGACCTCCTCGTAGGGATTCATGCCGACGATGCGGACGTAACCGCCGAGGGGGATGGCCTTGATGCCGTATTCGGTCTCGCCGCGTCGAGTCGACCAGATCTTCGGGCCGAAGCCGAAAAAGAACTCGGTGGCCTTCATCCCCACCGCCTTGGCGGCGACGAAATGGCCCCCCTCATGGATCATCACCATCGCGATGATGCCGAAGATGACGATCAGTCCGCCGGTCACGCACGACTCCCTCGAAGGCGCTTCACGCTACCGGTCAGACCCCGCTAACACGAGTCACCCAGGTGGCCGGTCGCCACCGAACGCGCTTCCTCATCGGCGGCGAAGACATCGTCCACGGTCGACACCTGGCGGAGGGTGACGTCGTGGAGGGTCCGCTCGACGACGACCGGGATCGAGGAAAACCCGATGCGACCGGCGAGAAACGCGTGCACCGCAATCTCGTCGGCGGCATTGAACACCGCCGGCGCCGTGCCGCCTGCCCGCCCCGCCTCGTAGCCGAGGCGCAGCGCCGGAAACACGTCGACATTGGGCGACTCGAACGTGAGAGTGAGTCCGGCAAGGGAGAACGGCGGTGCGACCCGGACGCTACGAAGGGGATGGGTGATCGCGTACCGGATCGGAACTCGCATGTCAGGCTCGCCCATGTGTGCGAACAGAGTGCCGTCGACCAGTTCGACGATGGCGTGCACGATGCTCTGAGGGTGGACCACCACCTCGATCGCGTCGTAGGAGAACCCGAACAGGTGGTGGGCTTCGATCACTTCCAGCGCCTTGTTCATGAGCGTCGCGGAATCGACCGTGATGCGCGGCCCCATCTGCCAGGTGGGATGACGGAGCGCACTCTCAGGCGTTGCGGCCGCAACCTGCTCCGCAGACATGCCGCGAAACGGACCGCCGGAGGCGGACAGCACCAGTCGGCGCACTGCAGAGCGATCGTGTCCCGCCAGCAGTTGGAACAGGGCGCTGTGCTCGCTGTCGACCGGGATGATCTCACCGCTTCCTGACCGGAGAGCCTCCTCGAGCAGCGGAGCGCCAGCGACCATGCTCTCCTTGTTGGCCAGAGCGAGACGATTGCCTGCTGCGAGGGCAGCGACCGACGCCCGGAGCCCGGCAGAGCCGACGATTCCGTTCACCACGATCACGCCGGACTGCGCGGCGAGTGCGGTCACAGCTTCGATGCCGAACGCCACGCGAGCACCCAGCGCACGGAACCGCTCGCGCTCAGTCGGTGTAGCCGCCGCCACCGCGATTTGCGCCCAGGGATGCTCGAGGGCGAGCGCGTGGAACTCGTCAGATCCGCGGCGCGCCGCGAGCGCAGCGACGTCGGCCCCGATGTCGCCCACTACCTCGAGGGTCTGGCGTCCAATTGATCCCGTCGCCCCGAGAACGACGATGGGTCTCAAGGGAGGAAGCCCAGGACCTGATAGAGCACCCACGACGCGGGGATCACGAAGAGGAAAGCGTCGATGCGATCGAGAACACCGCCGTGCCCTGGCAGTACCGTTCCCATGTCCTTGACGCCAAGGCTGCGCTTCACCATCGACTCGGCGAGGTCGCCGAGCGGCGCCATCACCGACACCACGACACCAAGGGCGATACCCGACCCGATGTCGAACGGCTCCGCAAGCATTCCGAACCCAACTGCGGCACCGCCAGCGAGCAGGATCCCACCGATGAGCCCTTCGATGGACTTGTTCGGCGACAGGACCGGTGAGAGTGCGCGCTTGCCCCAGGTTCGCCCGAAGGCGTATGCGCCCACATCCATCGCAACCGTCGTCACCACGACCGCCATAACCAGAACCCGGAAGTCCGCCTGCCGCAACATCGGGAATGCAAAGGCGATCGTGCCCGCCACCCATGCGAGTCCGAGGATCGTCAGGCCACCATTGGCGAGGGCATCTTCTCGCATTGGCGAAAAGGCGTACACGAAGTAGGTGAGGATCACCGACACCGCGATCGCGATCGGCACCGCAATCGGTCCGTGGAACCAAACCCCTGCAAGCAGACCCGTCCCCGCGAGGTAGCCGAGCAAGGTGAGAGGTCGAAACTCGAGACGCCGCAGCGTGCCGTAGAACTCCCAGATCCCGAGCAGTGCCATTGCACCGATGAACACCGCCATCGCCCCACCGCCGACGAACATCGTTCCCAGAAGAAAGACGAGGAGCAGAAGCCCGGTCCCCACTCGTACACCGAGATCGGAACGAGGCCGTTCACGGTATTCCTCTCCCGTCGTCAGGTCGGCGACATCCTCGAATCCAACGACGCCGGTCTCGACTCCAGGCATGGCGGCAGACATCGCCTGCCATTCGGTGTCCTCCGCCCCGAGGCGGAACATCTCCTCGGCAAGGCCACGGTGTTCGACGGTCACAGATCCGCTGTAGATCTCCTCACCAAGGTGGATTCCGGGATCGGACATCTCCTCGGTTGCATCGTCCGGCAAGTCCCACTC
>JBBTKD010000056.1:6270-10381 GCA_038059105.1 Actinomycetota bacterium
CAGGGGTTCGGGATCCGTTCGAGGGGTGAACGACCGCGGCGGTGTGATCTCGATCGTCCGATCAGGATCGATCGCGGCGGCCGGCGGTTGAAAGGCCGTATCGGAATCCTGGGCCGCTGTAGGCCACTCCACCTCGGGGAGTTCGGCTCCGGGTGGGACGACAACATCTTCGTCGACCTCGGGGAACCAGGTCTTCGGTATCGGTTTGTCGTCGGCCAGCCATTCCGCACCCTCTTCGGCGACTTCCTCTTCTTCACGCTTGCGCCGACGGAAGGGCCAGACGCCGCGCTTCTCGCGCGGCTCGGCATCGGTGGTCGCCCACTCATCGAGGGCGGCGGGATCAGCGATGACGGGAGGAACCGCTGCGCGGGTGGGGGCGGGCTCGGCCGGAGCGGGCGAATCCCCTGTGAATGCACGCCAATCGGAGATGTCATCCGTGTCGCCCGTCCGAAGCGCTTCGAACGCCTCCTTGCCAGCGACGCCATAGGTACCCGCGATCGGGCGCTGGTCCGCCTCAAGAGCGCGTAACGCTTCCAGAGCTTCCAGACCGAGGGTGGGCTCATCGTCCTCGTCACCTTCCGCGGCACGAGTTACCGCCACCTCGATGTCTGAATCATCGATGGACTCGAGGGCGTGCAGCGCCGCCGCAAGGTCGTCGCCGGCAGGTATCGCTTCGGCATCAGCCGACACGGTTTCCTCGAATCCTGCCGCCACCACTTCGGCGCCAGCGCTCGTGTTGCCAACCCATGACGGAAGCTCCACCTTGAGTGAAGGGTCACGTTCGGGCTGTGGCGGATCGGAGAGCCAGGCGGGCATCGGCGCTTCGACGGGAGCACGCACGGTTGCGACCGGTATTTCGGTCGTCACCGGCTCGGCGGGGAACGGATCAGGCGGACGGAACCGTACATCGCCCTCTCGGGGTTCGGGCGAGGGAGCATCGTCCCCGGGCCACTCGACTTCGACGGCATCGTCGTGATGCTTGCGACCGAAGAGTCGCCTCTTCTTCTTAGGGGTCACCTCCGAAGAGGACGCCTCTGACTGCTGCTGAGGCGCGTCGTCAGTCCAGCCCGGATGCCAGGGATCGCCGGGATGTACTTGGAATTCGCCGTCGTCTCCGCCGTCCGTCACGGCCCTCCTCCGGTTCAGACCTCGAGCAGTTCTGTTTCCTTGTGTTGGACCAGCTGATCGATCTTGGCGATCCGGGCGTCAGTGAGCTCTTGAAGACGAGCCTCGCCGCGTCGCACCTCGTCGGTGGAGACCTCGCCTTCGAGAGCCTCCATATCGTCCTTGCTGTGGCGTCGAACGTTGCGTATTGAGATCCGGGCGTCCTCGGCCATGTGGCGGATCATCTTGATCAGCTCCCGTCGCCGTTCCTCGTTCAGAGGAGGAAAGACGAGGCGCAAGACATTGCCGTCGCTCGCCGGATTGAGGCCGAGATCCGAGGCCTGGATCGCCTTTTCGATAGCGCTCACCGACGATTTGTCGTAGGGCGAAATCACGAGCAGCTGGGGTTCAGGCACGGCGATGGATGCGAGTTGCTGCAGCGGGGTCAGAGCCCCGTAATAGTCGACCATCACGCGATGGAGGATCCCGGCGTTGGCACGACCGGTGCGCACCGTGGAAAACTCCGCCTGGACGTGTTGGATGGCCTGATCCATCTTCGCCGCGGCTTCGCCGAGGAGTTCATCGATCACTTTTGCCTCCTCTCAGCGAACCAGAGTGCCCACCGGTTCGCCGCGGACGGCCCGGGCGATATTGCCCGGCACGGAGATATTGAACACCCGGATGGGCAGGTTGTTGTCCATACACATCGTAATGGCGGTGCTGTCCATCACCCGAAGACCCTGCTCGAGGACCTGCATGTAGGTGAGTTCGGGAATCAACCGCGCGCTGGGGTGAGTCTCGGGGTCGGCGTCGTAGATGCCGTCCACCCGGGTCGCTTTGAGTACGGCATCGGCGCCGATCTCGGCGGCGCGTAATGCGACCGTCGTATCGGTCGTGAAGTACGGGTTGCCGGTACCACCGGCAAAGACCACGACGCGGCCCTTCTCGAGGTGCCGGATCGCCCGCAGCCTGATGTAGGGCTCGGCCACCTGGGCGATGTTGATCGCGGTCTGGACCCTGGTCTGGACGCCGGCGTGTTCCATCGCATCACGGAGTGCGAGGGCGTTGATGATCGTGGCGAGCATCCCCATGTAGTCGGCGTTTGCGCGATCCATCCCCGCGGCTGCCGACGAAAGGCCACGAAAGATGTTGCCGCCGCCGACGACGATGGCGATCTGATGGCCCTCGGCGTGGACCGAGGCGATCTCGGTCGCCAGTCGCTGCACCGTCTTGGGGTCTATGCCATAGCCGAGGACACCATCGGCGAAAGACTCGCCCGAAAGCTTGAGGGCTACACGGCGACCCACTATTCGACGACCTCTCCAACGCCAACACGGGCAAAGCGTCGCACCGAGATGTTCTCGCCCATCTTGGCAGCGAGCATCTCCACCATCTGTCCGACAGTCCCCTCGAACTTGATCGGGTTGACGAAGATCTGGTCGTAGAGAACATTGTCTTCGTAGAAGCTGTTGACTCTGCCGTCGACGATCTTTTCGATCACCTTCTCCGGCTTGCCCTCGTTGCGAGCCTGGGCACCGATCAGCTCCCGCTCCTTTGCGAGGATCGCCTCGGGAACCTCTTCACGACGCACCCAGCGCGGGCGAGCCGCGGCGACGTGCATCGCGATGTCCTTTGCTGCGGTCTGGAATCCCTCGGACTTGGCGACGAAGTCGGTCTCGGACGACAGCTCCACGAGCACGCCGATCACGGGGCGATCCGCCTGGATGTGGAGATAGTGTCCGATGGTGCCCTGATCCGTGGCACGCTCCGAACGCTTCTTCACCGAGGCGAGCCCCTTTTCGCGGAGAATATCGGCGGCGCGCGCCATGTCGCCGTCGGCCTCCTGGAGGGCGCGCTTGGCGTCCATCATTCCGGCTCCACTCGTCTTGCGCAGTGAGGCGACGTCGGCAGGTGTGACCTCAGCCACTCTTCTCTGCCTTGTCCTTGCTGCGGGCCGTGGAGATCTCGGCACCGGCGATGCAGCCGTCTGCGATCACGTCGGCCATCAACTGGGCGGCGCGAATCGCGTCGTCGTTTCCGGGGATCACGTAGTCGATGTGATCCGGATCGCAGTTGGTGTCGACCACGGCGATGATCGGGATTCCCAGCCTGCTGCCTTCGGTGACCGCGATGTGCTCGGTCTTGACGTCGATGATGAAGATCGCTTCGGGGGCACGGTGGAGGTCACGAACCCCGCCGAGCACCGCCTGCAGCTTCTCCAACTCGCGGCGAAGGCGGAGGCGCTCCTTCTTGGGGAGTCCGTCCATCTCGCCGCTGTCGTTCATCCGCTCCAACTCGCGCATGTAGAGAATCCGCTTGTGGATCGTGGTGAAATTCGTGAGCATCCCGCCAAGCCACCGCTCGTTGACGTACGGCATCCCGGCCCGCGTAGCCGCATCCTTGACCACGGACTGCGCCTGCTTCTTGGTGCCGATGAACAGCACGATGCCGCCGCCTGCAACGAGGTTCTTGACGAACTCGGCCGCCTGGTTGGCAGCCTCAAGGGTCTGCCGGAGGTCGATGATGTGGATCCCGTTGCGCTCCGAGAAAATGAACGGGCGCATCTTGGGATCCCACCGTCTTGTCTGATGCCCGAAGTGGACCCCTGCTTCGAGCAACTCTTTCATGGTGACGCTGGCCACCTGATGTTCTCCTTGAATTTCGGTTGATTCCTCCGCCCGCCCTTTTGGTCTTCCCGGGACCGCCTGAGGCGACCCCGACCGCGGAAGATTGCGGCGAACGTGTGTAGTGGAGCGGAGTGTAGGCGTCTCAGAAAGATCTCAGATATCAGATGTCAGATATCAGGCAAGAACATCCGGAATTCTGACATCTGACATCTCTCCTACGGGCCGTGGGGTTCGATCATCCTGTTGCGGAGGCTCATCACCGACTTCGTGTGGATCTGGCAGATGCGTGACTCGGTGACTCCGAGCACGCCGCCGATCTCTGCGAGGGTCAGGCCCTCGTAGTAGTACAGCGTGATCACGAGTCGCTCCCGCTCCGGGAG
>JBBTKD010000056.1:10481-14594 GCA_038059105.1 Actinomycetota bacterium
CTTCAGACGATGCTCGAGTTCGTCGAGAGAACGCTGGATCTCGCGGGCTCGCGCTCGCACCGATCTGGGGACCCAGTCGAGCGCCCGGAGCTCGTCGAGGATGGCGCCCTTGATCCGGTTCACGGCATAGGTCTCGAACTTGATGTTGCGTTCCGGTTCGAACTTATCGATGGCGTCGATGAGCCCAAACATTCCGTACGAGATCAGGTCCGATTGTTCGACGTTGCGCGGCAGACCCACACCCACACGGCCAGCGACGAACTTCACCAGGGGCGAAAAGTGAATGATCAGGCCGTCACGGGCATTCTGATCGGCTGACTCCTTGAACCGTGCCCACAGGCCGCCGATCTCTTGCGCGGTTGGTTCAGGCGCGCGGATGCGATCGCTCATATGTTGCCTTGAGGTGGTGTCGGGATATGGCAGTGTAAGTCTGGGTAGTGGCCAGTTCAACGTGCCCCAGCAACTCCTGAACCGTGCGCAGATCGGCGCCACGTTCGAGAAGGTGCGTGGCAAACGAGTGCCGCAGCGCGTGAGGAAACGTCCCGAGCCGGGATTGGACGACCCGTCGCACGCCGCGAGTGCCGAGCGCGGCGCCGCGTACGCCCAACCAGAGGGCATCCCCTGACCCCGACACCGCGAACGCTCCCCGCCCAGCCGCCAGGTACCGGTTTGCCGCAGCCCGAGCCTCACCGGCGAGCGGCACGACGCGATCCTTGTCCCCCTTGCCGCGCACCCGGACGAGGTCGCTTTGCACGTCGCGAATCGTCAACGCTGCCAGCTCCGAAACGCGCAACCCGGTGCCGTAGAGCACCTCCAGCATTGCCCTGTCGCGCAGCGTGAGCGGATCGGAGCCGTCGAGGTCGTCGAGGGCGGCTGCAAGCGTGTTCGCCCCGAGTGCCCTCGGCAGATGTGACGGCTTCTTTCTCGTGGGCAACCCGATCGACGGGTCGCCGGCGACGATATCGCGGCGGGCGGCATCCCGAAAGAACGAGCGCACTGCCGAGACCTTGCGAGAGATCGAGGTGGATGCGAAACCGCGAGTGGCGAGTTGCGCCTGCCAGCGACGCACGGCACGGCGATCGACCGCAGCCAGGGTCCTGGTTCCCAGCCTGTCGGCAAAGTCGAGAAATTGGGCAAGATCACGACGGTAGGCCTGGCGAGTGTGCGGAGAGAGGTTGCGCTCCGCCTCAGCGCGCAGCAGGAACTCCGACACCGCCGGCTCCGCCCAGACCGGTACCGCGGGGATCGTCACTCCGTCATGCTCGCCGCCGCCGCCCGCCCGGTCAACGACCTCCGGGAAACACTTGATCGCCTTCGATCCTCACCTGACCAGACACCTCGCGGCGTCCCAACCAGGCAAGCATTGCCGGACCGGTCAGGCCGAGACTGACCGCAAGGTCATCCTTGCTGATCCCGCTCGCCGGTATCTCGTGGTCGGGAGTCACCATGATCGGTGCCGGGGGACCGAGCACCAGAGACAGCGCCTCGATGAGGTCGGCTGCGCCGAGCACGGGGATCGCGCCATCCCGGATGAGGAGGTTGCAGCCCAGAGACGACTCGCGGTCGACGTCGCCGGGCACCGCAAACACCTCGCGTCCCTGCTCCGCGGCTCGCGCCGCGGTAACCAGAGCCCCGCCCGTGGCGGCGGCCTCGACAACGACCACGACGCGGCTCAACCCGGAGATGATCCGGTTGCGAGGAGGAAACCTCCACCCGTGGGGTGGAGTGCCGGGGGGATACTCCGTCACGATCGCACCTCGGCTCGAAAGTCCTGCCACGAGTCCGTCGTGCTCGCGGGGATAGACGACGTCGGATCCGCACCCGAGCACTCCGACGCCTACGCCGCCCGCATCGAGCGTGCCGCGGTGCGCCTCACCATCGATGCCGCGCGCCAAGCCCGAACACAACACCCATCCCGCGGCGGCGATCGCACGTCCGAACGCCCGGGCCAGTCCCCTGCCGTACGCGGTGCTGCGTCGCGTGCCGACGACGGCGACACACGGACCGATTGGAAGACGCCCCTGAACGAAGAGGACATCGGGAGGATCGGCGACAGCCGCCAGCGGGACCGGGTACTCGGCATCGCCCAGAAACACGGGATGCACCCCGCATCTCTCCATCGCCTCCGACTGCTGCCGCGCCGTCGTGAGCGCGGCGGGATCGAGGCCCACGATGCGTCCGCGACGCACCGCGGCGACGAGACCGCCGGCGCCGCCGTGGCGAGCGAGGAGATCGCGCCTCCGATCCGGGTGCAGACCGAAAAACGCAACGGCCAGCCGGTCGGACTTCACATCACCGATCGCAGTGACAGCGCTTCGGCAACGTGGTCGCCGGTCATCCGCTCGCTCCCAGCGAGGTCGGCGATGGTGCGAGCCACCCTGCGGACCCGATCCCAACCTCGCCCGGTCAACCCCCAGCGATCGACCGCGGCGGCAAGAAGGGAACCGGCTTCGGTGTCCCACTCCATCGCATCGAGCCGGTCGCGCTGCAACTCCCGGTTGACAGCTCCGCGTCGTCGCTGTGCTGCGCGGGCGGGCACGACGCGCTCGCGCACCGCCGCAGACGACTCGCCCCCCGAGGCGAGCAGCTGGTTTCCGTCGAGACGGCCGATCGCCACTCGCAGGTCGAAGCGATCGAGGAGCGGACCGGACAAGCGCGCCCGATAACGCTCGACCGCGGCGGGATTGCACCGACAGGCAGTACGAGCATCACCGAGATGCCCGCACGGGCATGGGTTGGTGGCGGCAACGACCTGGGCCCGGCACGGAAACACCACCGACATCCCTTTGCGCGCCACGTGGACCTTTCCCTCCTCGACTGGCTGACGGAGCATGTCGAGCAAGTGCTGCGGGAACTCGGCGAGTTCATCGAGGAAGAGCACACCGCGATCAGCAAGCGTGAGTTCTCCCGGCACGGGCACGCCGGATCCGCCTCCGAGGATGGCCGCCGGAGTCGCACTGTGATGCGGACTGCGAAACGGTGGTCGATTGCTCATCGGCACCGCCCGACCGGCCGCGGAATGAGCCTGGGCCACCTCCAGCGCCTCAGTCGAGGAGAGGTCGGGGAGGATGCCTGGAAGGGCGCGGGCAAGCATCGTCTTTCCGGCCCCTGGCGGGCCGACGAGAAGCAAGTGATGACCTCCCGCTGCCGCCACCTCGAGGGCGCGTCGGCCCAAGGTCTGTCCGCGCACCGATTCGAGATCGACGAGCGACGATTCGTCGACGGCTGCGGGCGGCACCACCGGGCTGCCTTCGTGCGCACCGATCGCGACCGCAATCGCCTCAGCGAGCGTCGCCACTCCGCGGACGTCCGCACCCGAAAGCGCCGCTTCACCGGAGCCATCAGCACCGACCAGGCAGCGTTCGCCGCGGTGCTTGGCCACCATTCCTGCAGCGAGGCCCCCGCGCGCCGGTCGCACCCCTCCATCGAGCGCCAATTCGCCGAGCGCCACCACCCGAGAGGCAGCCGACGGGATGTCGCCTGCGGCGATGAGAACCCCGAGTGCGATCGGAAGGTCATAGGCCGATCCGAATTTGGGAAGGTCGGCGGGTGCGAGGTTCACGGTCACACGACGAGGGAACCGGTGACCCGACACCAGGATGGCCGACTTCACCCGTTCCCGTGCCTCGCGGACGGAGGCATCGGGAAGGCCGACGACGACAAAACCCTCCTTACCGCCGCGCGAGATGTGGGCCTCGACCCGCACCGACCGTGGTTCGACACCAACCAGTGCAGCCGAGGTGATCGAAGCGAACATGGCGGGCACCGTATGACCACGGTCGGTCCGCGCCTAGACCCCCGTTGCGGCTCTCGGACGCTCCCCCGGCGGCACGACGGCCAACCCAACCAGCATGCCGACCAACGCTGCGATCACGGGTGTACCCGCCCACAGATGAACAGGCCACACCACTTCCTCGAACAAGGCCAGCGCCGCCATGTGGGCTGCGATTGGAATGCCGGCTACCGCCGCCGACAACACGCGAAAGGCGAAGCGCCGGTTGCGCGTGAGTGCCAAGACGCCCTCGAGCATCACGGCACCAATCAGCGCGGGTACCGCCACCCAGTAGTCGTCGCCCTGCGTCACGGAGAGGGCAGCTCCCCCGGCCACCAGCA
>JBBTKD010000057.1:0-2412 GCA_038059105.1 Actinomycetota bacterium
TGCACTCCGGTCGCGGGGCATCCCGGTCGCCGACAGCCAGACCAACTTCGTCTACACCAACTTCGGAGCTCGCTCGGGCACGATTACCGAAGGTCTGCTCAAAGCGGGATACATCGTGCGCCCCGTACTCCCCGATGGTTGGCTGAGGATCACAGCGGGAGGGCCGGAGGAGAATGAGGGGGTCGTTGGGGCGCTCGACGGACTCTTGTAGAGGCGGGCCGGCCGTCAACCGTCAATGTTATTGCCCGGCCGGGGACCCCCATCCCCGGCCTCCTCCGCAACGTGGGCCCCCTGCCCCACGGCGGCCGTGTCGCGTCTGACGAATTGCGAATTGCGAATTGCGGGGTGACCGAAGCCCCCGGCCGGGCAAGAAACACGGCCGACCTACGACAGAATCGTCAACACCGCCCAATACGCGGCTGCTGCCATCAGGGCTCCGTCGAGATAGGAAAGGCTGCCCGGGATCGGGCCCTGGGCGAAGAATCCTCCGGCGCGCAGCAGTGTGCCGAGATTGCGTCCTGCGACGAGACCGATGGCGGCAGCGATCGAGGCTCCGATGGCGTCGAGCAGTTCCGGCGCCCAAAGCGCTCCGCCGACAGCGCCGGCGAGGACCGCTCCGACGATCAGTGCGACGAGCGGATCGAGGATCGGCATCTCGGATCGATCGGACAACCACGACACGAGCACCGCGATCGTGAGCACGAAGAGGAATACGAGCGTCTCATCTCGCGAGCGCAGACGGAGGAGCACCACCGCCGAGGTGCCCGCGGCGGCAACGACCGCAACGGTCACCCCGACCGCAAACGAGTCGATCGGGCGCAGGATCGGACGAAACACGCTCCAGATGAGCACTGCGATCACCGCACCACCGGTTGCCCCCGCCATCCCGATCGCGCCGAAACGGAAGGTGGCCACCGCTCCGCCACCGATGGCGAGGAGAATCGCGGCGTTGGCCAATGGAAGGCTGCGACGATCAGTGGCGCCGGTGAGATCGAGAGCCCACACCGAGGCGACGAGCACGGTCACCACCGTGAACCACTCGAGCGAGACCGCGTTGCCGACAAAGAGAACGACAAAGGTCAGGACCACCAGGACGATCTCTATCCCGATGGGCGACCGCACCACGAGTGCACCGCCCGATACCGGGGGGATCAGGGCCACCTCGGCACCCGCGGCGACCGCGGCGTGGCGGTCGACCCGATCACCGTCCACCCATACCTGAGCACTCTGCATCGCCCTGGCGAACTCGGCGCCGAAACGATCGGTTGCGGAAGCGAGCACCTCGTCGACCGTGGCACCATCGAGATCTACCGACGAAGTGCCTGCGATCTCGCGGAGATTGGCGAACAGTCGGACCCGTGCCATCACGCAACCGCCAGATTGAGGGTGCCGGTGAGCACGACTTTCCCGTCGGGTCGGGTCGTCTCGAATCCAAATCCCGTACCCGAACGCCATGCCGTCGTGATGACGTCGCTCCCCGGGATGACCATGTCGGTGAAACGAACGGCGAGGCGGGTGACCCGCGACGCATCGCCGGAGGCGAGGTGCTCCACCAGACCTCCACTCACCAGGGAGAGTGTGCCGAGTCCATGGTTGATCACCCCCGGCAACCCAACCATCTGCGCCACGACCGGGTCGAGGTGGATCGGGTTGTGATCTCCCGAGGCGGCCGCATATGCGGCGGGCATCGTGGTGGCGACGTGCCGGGTGAAGGTGGCGACGGCTTCACTGCGCTCCGGCTGCGCCGGAAGCGGGTTCGGAGCCCGCTGCGAACCGCTTCCCGCGCCGCGCACAAAGATCGTCGCCCACTGCTCGTTGACCAGTTCTCCCTTGGGGGTGGCGGCAGCAACCCGGGCGACGAAGGTGGCACCTTTCCCCTTGTCCTCGACCGACACCAGTGACGGGGTGAGTACCAGAGTGTCTCCCGGGCGTGTTGGACGATGATGAACGATCTCCTGTTCGCCGTGCACGATCATCAACGGATTCTCGACGTTCAGTTCAGGATCGGTGGTCACCACGCCCATCAGCGGCAAACCGTGGACGACCGGGAACACGATCGAGGCGATCTGGTCGGACCCAGGGGCATGCTGCGGGTTGGTATCACCAGAGGCGGCCGCATAGGCGGCGATCTCATCCGCGGTGACGGTGATCGTCACGGCGGGATAGGTCTTGCCGCGAAGAGCGAAGTTCAGCACTTCATAAGGCTACCGCGGGGAAGTTGGTCGAATCGCGCAAGACCGTCGCCGGTCGCCCGTCGCCGGTTCGCACTGGAGCAGTCGGTCGCGCAAACCGAGAACCGGCAATCGGAACCGAAACCCCGGAACCGGCGACCGGCGACGGGCGACGGGCGACCGGCGACCGGCGACCGGCGACGGGTAACGGCAGCCAGCTGCGGGTTCACGCGTTCGCAGG
>JBBTKD010000057.1:2512-7768 GCA_038059105.1 Actinomycetota bacterium
ACCGGCGACCGGCGACGGGTAACGGCAGCCAGCTGCGGGTTCACGCGTTCGCAGGGAGAACTGTGCCCACACACTCCCCAAACCCGATTCGGGGGAGGCCTTGCCGTTGGCACCAGCCGTGCAGGGTGACCGTGTCGCCGTCGAGGAGAAAGGTGCGTTCGGTTCCGTCAGCCAGCCGGATGGGTTCGCGACCGTTGCCGGTGAGTTCGATGAGGCTGCCGAACGTTCCGGGATCGGGACCCGACACCGTGCCGGATGCATAGAGATCGCCCGGCCGGACATTGGTGCCGTTGACCGTGACGTGCGCGAGTTGCTGCGCCATCGTCCAGTACATCCCCGCGAAGTTGGTCCGGGAAATCACATCGGTGCCAAGCATCACCTCGAGTTCGAGGTCGAGGCCCCAATCACCACTGGTGCGCAAGTAGTCATCTGGAACAGGATCCTGAGATGGCGAGGCAACCATGTACGGAGCGAGCGCCTCGAGCGTCACCACCCATGGCGACACCGTGGTCGCAAAAGACTTGCCAAGGAACGGTCCGAGTGGGACGTACTCCCATCTTTGGATATCGCGGGCACTCCAGTCGTTGACCAGCACGAGGCCGAAGATGTGATCGCCGGCATCATCGGCGTCGATCGAGTCGCCCTGTGCATTACCCGGTCCGGTGATGAAGCCCACCTCGAGTTCGATGTCGAGCGCCGCAGTCGGCGCGGTCCGGGGTGGTCCGTCTGCAGGCTTCACCTGGCCCCGTGGCCTCCGCACCGGAGTGCCAGATACGACGATGCTGCTCGTGCGACCGTGGTAGGCGATCGGCATATGGCGCCAGTTGGGATTCAGCGGTTCCTCCCCCGGCCGAAACATCCGTCCGAGGTTGGTGGCGTGATGAATCGAGGAGTAGAAGTCGACGTAATCGCCGGGATCGAACGCTCGGTGCATCTGCACCGCTCGCCGCTCTCGCACAGCATCGGAAGGGAGTCGGTCGAAGCGATCGGTCGAGAGCAGCTCGATCAGAGCAGCCCTGGTCTCCTGCCACGCACCACGACCGAGGGCGAGGAATGGGTTGAGCACCGGGGCGGCGAGTTCGATTCCATTGGGCAACAACCCGGCTGCCGACGACGCCCGCAGGTCGAGCACGTGGTCGCCCAGCGCAACACCGAGGCGAGGGCCGTCGCCGGGGTCGAACACGCCGTAGGGGAGGTTCTCGATCGGGAAGTCGCTTCCCTCGGGAACCGGCAGTCGCGCCTTCACACCACCACCGGGAGGATTCCGAGTGCGGCGAGATCCGCGACCGGCTCGTCGAACGAGCACGAACCGTATCCGACAAAGAGGTCGCGACGCATCGCGGCGAGGTCGGCTGCCCCGATGCGGTGACCGCGCCAGGTGAGTCCGCGCACCGTGAGAGTGAACGCACTCGGGTCCGTGTCGGCGAGCACCTCTGCGAGTTGCGCGGCTGCCGCCCCCATATGAGCAAGTGCAGAGGCTGCGAGCAGATTGACAAGACCGTGATGGGTGAATCCGGTGACAGGATCGACGTGTCGGAAGGGGTGGTGCAACCCGGCCGTTGCCTTGACCGGCACATCCCGGTCGCGACACGCCACGAGGAACCCGGCAAGCACTTCGGTTGTTGGAAACGCTTCGGCGACGATGCCACCGCAACGTACCTTGGCCCCGAGCGCGCGACCCGCGGTGGTGCGGGCAGCTACCAGGACGTCGAGGGCAGGCTCGATCGGTCGCTGCCATGGGACCTCGAAGAACACGACGCTGTGCAGCGTCTCGACGATCCGGACAACCGCAGCGACCTCCGGAGCATCGGGCAGCAGGGTCTCGACCGCGGCGACGTCGGCACCCCCCAACATCTCGGCCTCGAAGTCTGCGATCAGGCCGAGATCGCCCTGCCGGGCGGTGACGACGAGCGACCACGGCTCCTCCCCCGCAGTCATCGTCGCCGCGAGCACCCCGGCAAGTTCGAGGAGCCGATCGGCGGGACAGATGAACCGCTGAACCATCCACGCTTGCGGCCCGGTTCGGGCGGAGCGGTACTCAGCAACGGCGTCGATCATCCCCAGCGATGCCGGCGGAAACAACCCGGCGTAGTCGATGAGTCCCGCAAGGGCCTCGCGCACGGCGTCGCGGCGAAAGATCTCGAGGGGCATGGGGAAAGGGTAACGGGAGAGGAAGTCTCCAGTGAGACAGCCTTCAGTCGTCAGTCTTCAGTCATCAGCCAGAGGAAGTCTTCAGTTTGATCCGCCACCAGAGGTGATCTCCCGGCAGACATGGGCGAAGCGCCAAAGGCTGGAGGCGGGGCCGCGAGAGCGGTGCCGGGTACTCGGCTCTGGCTGAAGGCTGACGACTGAAGACTTTCACACCTCTCCGACTGACGGGCACGGGGTAACCTGTCCCCATGACCGATCAAGACACGCTTTCCCGGGCCAAGGCGATGGCGGGCCGCGACAGTTTTCCCATCAAGGGTTTCTCCCACCTCGAGTGGTGGGTCGGCAACGCCTTCCAGACGGCCCACTTCTTCCGCAATTTGCTCGGGTTCCGCATCGCTGGATACCGCGGTCCCGAGACCGGTACGCGCGAGACGGCCTCATATCTCCTGGAGCAGGGGCAGATCCGGTTCATCGTCACCGGGGCAATGAATCCCGACCACCCGGTCAGCGAACATGTGAACCGGCATGGTCCCGGTGTGCACGACCTCGCCATCCTGGTGCCCGACGCCGAAGCTGCGTTCGAGATCGCCCTCGAGCGCGGCGCGGATCCCGCGGCAAAGCCCTATGTCATCGAAGACGCCCGCGGTCGGACGGTGAGCGCCGCAATCCAGGCGTACGGAGACACGATTCACTCCTTCGTCGAGCGCGAGGGCGAGATTCCCGGCTTCGAGCCGCGCGAAGACACGATTGCGCAGTCGATCGGCCTCGAGTTCATCGACCACGTTGTGGCGAACGTGGAACTCGGGAAGATGGACTACTGGGTCGAGTTCTACGAGCGCGTGTTCGGCTTCACACTCCTCAAGCACTTCGACGATGACGCCATCAGCACCAAGTACACCGCTCTCATGTCGAAGGTGATGTGGGACGGGACCGGGATCATCAAGCTTCCGATCAACGAACCCGCCGAGGGTCTGAAGCGCTCGCAGATCGACGAGTACCTCCAGTTCTACCGCGGACCAGGGGTGCAGCACATTGCCATGCACACCAGCGACCTCCTCGCCACCGTCGATCACAGTCGGTCGCGCGGACTGGAGACGCTGACGGCGCCCGACACGTACTACGAGGACCTCTGGCAGCGCATGCCCGACATCAAGGTCGACCGCAGGCGCGTCCAGGACCTCAAAGTCCTCCTCGACCAGGACGAGGGCGGGTACCTGTTGCAGATCTTCACCCGCATGTTGCAGGACCGGCCGACGGTGTTCTTCGAGTTCATCGAGCGCCGCGGCGCAACCGGATTCGGCAAGGGCAACTTCAAGGCGCTGTTCGAGGCCATCGAGCGCGAGCAGGAAAAGCGGGGCAACCTCTGATCGAGATCGTCGAGGTTGGTCCTCGCGACGGTCTGCAGAGCGAGACCGCGATACTCCCGGTCAGTCGACGCGTCGAACTGATCCGCCGGATGGAACTCGCCGGCGCGACCCGCATCGAGACTGTCTCATTCGCCCATCCCGAGCGCGTTCCGCAGATGGCCGGAGCGGAGCAGATCTGCGAGGCGCTCAAGGAACGGTCGTTCTCCGCGATCGGTCTGGTACTCAACGACCGCGGGCTCGACCGCGCCCTCAAGTGCGATCTCGACGAGATCAACGTCGTCGCCTACGCAGCAGACGGTTACGCCCAGAAGAACAGTGGTGCCTCGGCAGCGGTGCGCAACACCGAGGCCGCCGCGCTTGTAACGCGAGCGAAAGCCGCGGATCGGCGCACCTCGGTCACAATTGCGGTCGCCTTCGGTGATCCGATCGACGGGACCGTGGCGCTTGAGCACGTCGCAGACCTCACCGCCACCTTCGCCGGTGCGGGAGCCGACGAGGTCGCCCTCGGTGACACGATCGGCATCGCCAACCCGAAGTCCGTCGAGCGCCTGATACCTGCGGTGATCGACGCCGCCGCACACGCGACGGTGCGATGCCACTTTCACAACACCCGGAATGCTGGCTACGCCAACGCTGTGTCGGCGCTGCGATGCGGGGTAGTTGCCCTCGACGCCTCCGTCGGCGGCTTTGGTGGCAGCCCCTTTTCTCCCGGCGCCGGAGGCAACGTTGCCACCGAAGACCTCACCGCGCTCCTGCGTTCGATGGGGGTACGAACCGCGATCGACCCATGGCTTGCCGCCGAGACCGGGACATGGCTGGCCGGAATCCTGGGACACGACCGGGCGCCAGCGATGTTGGGGATGGTCGTCGACCCCCTCGATCGCGGGTGATCGGCACGAGATGTTGACCGTGATGCCGTCCCAGGATCAGGGGATGGTCACCACGAACGACACCTGGATCTCCGTCCCTCCGGCCCCGGACAGCGCCCGCGGATCCGCCGGAGAGAGTTCACCGTTCTGGTCGAAGTCGATCCAGAGCCGCAGCCACAGCCGACCCCCGCTGGGCACACCATCGGGAAGTGCCACCACGAGGTCGTCAGCCGTCCCCTGATCGGCCGGAACCACAGCCAATCGCGCACCTGGGACACCGCCCGAGTTCGCAAGGATCTCGATGAAACCGGGAGCGGGCATCTCGATCGAGGCGACGACGAACGAGTCGCCTTCGACTTCTTGATCGACGACGGTGAGCGAGGCCGGTTCGCGGCGCAAGACCGTGATCACGGCTCCGGTGGCGGCTATCGAGCCATCGTCGCGGACGGCCATCTCGTCGCCGTCGGGCCCGGGGGTGAACAGGCCGTTCTCATCGCGATCGACCCACGCAACCGCGAATACGAGTCCGGTGATCGGCAGCGGCGGATCCAGTTCAAAGACGAGTTCCCCGACTTCCCCTGCGGGGAACAGGTCACTCACCGAAAGGACTGCTCCAGGGGCGCCACCCTCGTTCTGCTGCACAGTGACGAACCCGGGAGCAGGTAACAAGGCGCCGACGACGGTGAGGCTGGTGCCGTCGGTGACCTGCTCGTCGAGGAGCGCCTCTCCGGGGCTCAGCGGCGGCAGCAGCGTGATCGTCACCGTGGTCGTCGCAGGTTCACCGTTCGCTTCGGTGGCGATCTCGTCGATGAACGCATCGGGTGGCTCGTACCGGAACTCCCCATCGGAGTCGACGTCGACGTGCACGG
>JBBTKD010000058.1:0-3886 GCA_038059105.1 Actinomycetota bacterium
AGTGACGGCCGGCATGGGGCAGGGGCCCCATGCTCGGAGGAGGGTTGGGGCTGGGTCCCCAACCCGGGTCTGAAAGACTCGAACAGCGCGGCATCGGACGGACCAGCCGAAATCTCGACGATGAGCTCTGAACCGATAACGCCCCCCACACCAAGGACGCGAGTGACGGCCGGCATGGGGCAGGGGCCCCATGCTCGGAGGAGGGCCGGGGTTGGGGCCCCGGCCCGGGTCTGAAAGACTTGCCCCCATGCTCGGAGGAGGGCGGGGGTTGGGGCCCCGGCCCGGGTCTGAAAGAATGGAACATCAGCCCGAGCGGCGGCGTTGATTCGGCGGGGCGCTGTGAAAACGCGCCTGGAATCACCCAAACCGAGAGGAGAAACCCATGCGGAATCCCATCCGCAGCCGGGCCGCCGGGGCGATCCTGACAGCTCTCGCGCTCGTGGTGAGCGCGTGTGGCGATGATGGATCGGGAGACGGTCCGAAGGAAGGTCCGACGATCACTGTCGGCTCGACGAACTTCGGCGAACAGTTGATCGTGGCGGAGATCTATGCCCAGGTGCTCGAGGCGAACGGCTACACCGTCGCCAGGGCTTTCAACCTCGGCTCGCGCGAGGTCGTCAACCCGGCGCTCAAGAGTGGCGAGATCGACCTGCTGGTGGAGTACACCGGAACCCTGCTGATCTTCGAGGGGGGGGTCTCGACCCCGGACTCGGAGGAGACCTACCAGGCACTCGTGACCGAATTGGCGGCGGAAGGTCTGGTGGCGCTCGCCTACGCACCTGCGCAGGACAAGAACGGCATCGTGGTCACCGCGGAAACGGCGGCTGCCCTGAGCCTCACTGCGGTGAGCGATCTTGCGGCGCACAATGGAACCCTCGTCTTCGGGGGTCCGGCGGAGTGCCCCGAGCGGCCGCTGTGCCTGCCCGGCCTGCAGGAGGTCTACGGCCTCGAGTTCGCCTCATTCCAGCCGCTGGACGTCGGCGGGCCGATCACGGTGGCCGCACTCGAGGGCGGGGATATCGATGTCGCTCTCCTGTTCACCTCTGACGGCGTGATCGCAGCTAAGGGTTTCGTGCTCCTTGAGGACGACATGAACCTGCAGCCCGCGGAGAACATCGTCCCGGTGACCACCGATGAGATCGTGGCCGCATACGGCGACGAGTTGGTCGCGCTCCTCGACTCGGTATCGGCCGAGATCACCACGGCCGAGCTCTCCGAACTGAACAAGCGCTACGGCATCGATGCCGAAGACGCCGAGGTGCTGGCCCGGGAGTGGCTCGAAGCCAACGGGTTCCTCTAAGCGCAATGGAACCGCAACGCGATCTCCCGGGGTTCGGCAACGAGCCCCGGGAGTCGCTCACCCTGTGGGACTACCGGCGACAGGTTTCAGATCTCTACGCGGCAGTGCGGCAGATGCCAGCTCAGGCCTCGTGGGATCAGTGGATCGCCGAGCGCAGCCGCCTTCTTCGCACCCACGAGCAGAGTCCGGTACCCGCGGTCCAGCGTTCCACCCACGAGGTGCTCACCTTTCCCTACGACCCGGGGGTCCGCATCGTTGCCACGGTGGCGGCGGTGGCCGAGCGAACAGTCCGCTTGTGTCATAGCGACACGGGAGAAACCCCGGCTCACGCTTTCGGCAGTGTTGCGTTCACGCTGGGCGGCGTCGCCTGCTCCCTCACCCTCTTCTGGCTCGACGACTATGGCGGGGGTGTCTTTGCCCCCTTCCGCGACCTGACCAACGGCACCAGCACCTACGGCGGAGGGCGATACCTCCTCGACACTGCAAAGGGGGCGGATCTCGGGGGAAGCGACGGGCAGGTGGTGCTCGATTTCAACTTCGCCTATCACCCGTCGTGCGCCTTCGACCCGAAGTGGTCGTGCCCGCTGGCGCCGCCGGAGAATCGGCTCGCAGTCGCGGTGGAGGCGGGAGAGAGGTCCTCCTGAGACCGTAACACGCTGTTGCCGAATACGGGTACCTGACAACCACCGGGCGCCGCTCAGGCAAGCCGCACACGATCGAGATCTGGTTTGCGGTCGTCGGTGAGACGATCTACCTCCTCTCCGGTGGCGGAGCCAGCAGCGACTGGTGCCGCAACCTCGACGCGAAACCCGCAGCAACCTTCCGCATCGCACGCACCGAGTACCCGGTCACCGGCCGGGCGGTGCGCAAGATGGCGGAACAACGGATCGCCCGCGACGCGGTGTTCGCCAAGTACGACTCCGGATATGGGGGCGACCTGACCGAGTGGCGCGACACCGCCGCCCCTCTCGCCCTCGATCTGACCGGCTGAGCCTGGTTTGCGGTCAAGCTCCGCCGCGCCATGATCAGGGGGTGAAACGCACCTCCGTCCTGTTGCTGATCGTCGGGTGGGTTGTCATGACCGCCCTCCCATCCTCCGCCCAGGACGGCACCTGCCCTGAATTCAGGGGCATCGTCTGCGATGGCTGGGTCACCGACGACGCCGATGTGATCGGTGACGACGTGTCCCTCGAGGACGCCGCAGGACGTTTCGTCACCACGTACGGGCATGAGATCGCGATCGTGGTGGTGTCATCGACGGGCGGGATCGACCCGCACACCTTTGTCGCCGCCGCGGGCAACCCCTATTTCGCCAACGGCAACTACACCGGCGGAGTCGCCGCCATCCTCACCTCACTCGAGTTGAACGTCTCCGGGGGTGGCGGCGGAGGATTCTCCGGAGGGGGTGGGTTCTCGGGCGGCGGCGGCGGCGGTTCGTCGGGTGGCAGCGGGTGGTGAGCGGCCCGATCACCAGTGCGACCAACCCCCGGATCAAGTCCCTCGTGCGACTGCGGGATCGCCGGGAGCGCGACACCACTGGACGCTTCACCATTGAGGGGTATCGCGAACTCACCCGGGCGATCCAGGGGGCCGTGCACGTCGAGACCCTCTATGTGTGCCCCGCGCTCTATCTGGGTTCCAACGAACCGGGTTTGGTCGAAGCGATCCGCGGATCCGGTGCCGAGATCATCGAGGTCGCCGAGGAGCCCTTTCGTAAGGCTTCGTACCGGGAGCGACCGGAGGGTCTCCTCGCCGTCGCCGAACGCTTTCCCACGGATCTCGAGCGCATCCCGCTGACCGGCTCAGCACTCGTGCTCGTCGTGGAGTCGATCGAGAAGCCGGGGAACCTCGGCACGATGCTGCGCACCGCCGATGCTGCGGGTGCGTCCGGCGTGATCGTTGCGGATCCCACAACGGACCCGTTCAACCCCAACGTGGTGCGGGCCTCACTCGGCACCCTCTTTACGGTGCCTCTCGCAGTCGCCGACTCGACGACCGCTATCGAGCACCTCCGCAAGGCGAACGTCCGCATCCTCGCCGCCACACCGGCGGGAGCCGTTGCGCACTCAGCAGTCGACATGACCGGTCCGGTGGCTGTCGTGATCGGCAGCGAGCAGTACGGACTGAGCCGGACCTGGCTCGATGCTGCTGACACTGCGATCGTGATCCCGATGCCCGGCTCGTTCGACAGTCTCAATGCAGCGATGGCGGCCGGCATCCTCCTGTTCGAGGCGTTGCGGCAACGCGCCTAGCGCGCGCAGATAGGTTCGCCCCGGGATGAGTTGTCGACCCGAAGCCGGGTCGACAACTCATGAGAGCCGCGACCTATCTGCGCGCGCTCTCTAGGAGGAGTACTCCTCGTCGGTCACTTTGCGCGGAAGCCACTCTGTCGCTCCGCCGTGGGTGATCGAGAGATGAACCATCGGAGCCTCGGGAGCGGCACCATGCCAGTGCACCACCCCGGCGGCGGCGTGCACCGCATCGCCGGGACCCGCCACCACCGTCTGCTCCCCTTCCGCCTGAACCCGAGCCGTGCCCGAGACGACATACAAGACTTGCCCCGCCGGATGCGAGTGCCAGTCGCTG
>JBBTKD010000059.1:0-3059 GCA_038059105.1 Actinomycetota bacterium
TCGCCGAGCACCATGACTCCACGGATGAAAGGGATGCGGGCGAGACGGGACCGCGACGAAAGTCGGGGTAGCGGATCACTGCGGGCTTCGATGACCCCATCGGGACGCCGGACGGCGACAGCCCACTTGCTGGGCGCTCGCATCATGACGCCTTCGATGACGGCCTGACCGCCGACGGTCGAGCCCGGAGGGCGGCTCAAGTTACGACTCCTGCGACTCGGAGGATTCTTCGCCGCGGGTGAAGGAGGACTTGCCGTAGCGCTTGCGGAAGCGCTCGATCCTGCCTCCGGAGTCCAACAGGAGCTGCTTGCCCGTGTAGAAGGGATGGCTGGCGCTGGAGATCTCCACCCGGGCGAGCGGGTAGGTCTTGCCGTCCTCCCAGACGGTGGTCTCATTGGTGCGGATGGTGGACCGCGTCAGAAACTTGAACTCGGAGGACGTGTCCTGAAACACGACCTCGCGGTAGTTGGGGTGGATTCCTTCTCTCACGTTCTACTCCTCCGGGGGAACGATCCTAGTGCCCCGACACGCCCGTCTTTCAGGTGCCGGCCTTGCCGACGTCGGCGAGGAATTCTGCATTCGACTTGGTGTTCTTGAGCCGGTCGATCAGCAGCTCGAGACCGGCCGACGGCTCGGCAAGCGCCAGGAGCACCCGCCGCAGCTTCCATACCTGTGCCAGCTCGGTCGGGGAGAAAAGCAACTCCTCCTTGCGGGTCCCGGAGGCTTCGATGTCGATCGCCGGGTAGACCCGCTTGTCGGCGAGCTTGCGGTCGAGCCGCAACTCCATGTTTCCGGTGCCCTTGAACTCTTCGAAGATGACCTCGTCCATGCGGGATCCGGTCTCGACGAGAGCGGTTCCGAGAATGGTAAGGCTGCCCCCCTCCTCGATGTTGCGGGCGGCTCCGAAGAATCGCTTCGGGGGATACAGCGCCGTCGAGTCGACACCGCCGGACAGGATTCGGCCCGAGGCCGGCGTTGCCAGGTTGTAGGCACGCGCCAGCCGGGTGATCGAGTCGAGCAGGATGACGACGTCGTTGCCGCCCTCGACGAGACGCTTGGCGCGTTCGAGTGCGAGTTCTGCCACCTGGGTGTGCTCTTCGGCGGGACGATCGAACGTCGAGTAGATGACGTCGCCCTTCACCGAACGCTGCATGTCAGTGACCTCTTCGGGACGCTCGTCGACGAGCACCACGATGAGTTGGCACTCCGGGTTGTTCGTCGTGATCGAGTTGGCCATCTCCTTCAGCACGGTGGTCTTGCCAGCCTTGGGGGGCGAGACGATCAAGCCGCGCTGGCCCTTTCCGATCGGGGCAATCAGGTCGATGATCCGGGCGAGCACATGGTTGGGCTGACCGACGACCTCGAGCGGAAGCCGCTCATCGGGGAACAACGGGGTGAGATCGCCGAACTTGGGGCGACGGCGTGCCTCTTCCACGGTCATCCCGCTGACATGCTCGATGCGGGTCAACGCCGCAAACTTCTCCTGCGAACGGGGCGGACGGACCGGACCGCTGAGGATGTCGCCACGGCGGAGGCCAAACTTGCGGACCTGCGTGGCCGACACGTAGACGTCCTTGTCGCCCGGTAGGTAACCGGTGCAACGGAGGAAGCCGTAGCCCTCGGGAAGGATGTCGAGAATGCCCTCGCGGTCCTCCGAGTCGGACTCGTCCCAATGCTGCTGGCCTTCACCGGACGGATCGATCCCGCCCTGGCCGCCCTGACCACCTTGACCACCCTGTCCGCCGGGACCACTGCGCCCGCCGCGCCGATTGCGTCGACGGCCATCACCACCGCCGTAGTCGCCGCGGGGACCCTGGCTGACGCGTCCCCCGCCAATCTGGTTGGAGCGGGGCTGGGGATCGTCATCATTGGTCTCTGCAGAATCGGCCTCGACGGGACGCCGCGTGACGATGTCGGGCACCTCGACCGGGGTGGGCTCATCACTGACCTCGAACTTGCCGGAGTCGAGGATCGCCGCGATCAGCTTCGACTTCTGCAGGGTGTCGTGATCTGGCACGTCGATGGCTGCGGCGACAGTGCGCAGCTCATCGAGCGACTTCTCCTGGAGTTTGGCTCTCGTGGTCATCTTGTCCCTTTCGTGCCGTCGGGGTTCTTGCGCCCGGAGAGCGCCGCCTGATAGGCCTCCCAGTCCCGGTTGAATCGCTCGTTGCCGATGTCGGTGAGCGGGTGATCGAATAGCTTGTCCATGACGGCGAACGGCATCGTTGCCGCATCCGCCCCGATCCGGGCCGACTCGACCACGTGAACGGGGTGGCGCAGACTGGCGGCGAGCACTTCTGTCTCGTAGCCCTGCGCCGTGTATGTGCCGACGATGTCGGCCAAGAGGCCGAGGCCGTCGTTGCCGACATCGTCGACCCGACCGAGGAACGGCGACACAAAGGTTGCGCCGATGGTGCCGGCGATGATCGCCTGCGCCGTCGAGAAGACGAGCGTGACGTTGATCGGAATCTCTTCGGCGACGAGCCGGGAGCCGGCGGTGATGCCAGCCCGGGTCATCGGCACCTTCACCACGACATTGTCTGCGATGGTGCGCAGGTGGTGACCCTGGCGAACCATCTCATCAGGGTCAGTGGCGACGACCTCGGCGGATACCGGGCCATCGACGATGTCGGTGATCGCCTTGATGAGATCATCGAACGCCAGACCCTCTTTTGCAGCGAGGGAAGGATTCGTGGTGATCCCATCGAGGATCCCCCAATTGACGGCAGTCTCGATATCAGCGAGATGCGCCGTGTCCAGGAACAGTTTCAACGTGCCTCCAGAGAGGTCTCGGAAACTCCCGCACTTGGCAGCCATCGGGTAAACCGCGCGAGGTTTGAGGTGCCAAGCCGAGAGAAGTGGGCGGAATGCCCGAGCGGCATTGTAGGGGGTTGTGGGATTGGACGCAACGCAAGAGGGGTTCTACCCGTTACCCGCTGCCGGTTACCCGGTAAGACGGGGTCACCGGTGACCGACAACACCTATCCAGGAAACCAGTCCGTCACCAGCCGAGCGTTCGCGTCAGCGACTCCGCCGATCGTGCCGCTCAGGCTGGCTAG
>JBBTKD010000060.1:0-1569 GCA_038059105.1 Actinomycetota bacterium
CGACCACGGACTCTGAAGAATGCGGTGTTGCCGGCTCCACCATCACCTGATCGGAGGTGGACCCGGACTTCGTCTACGAACACGGCCCGACCCGAGCCGCGCCGTCAGTCCGAGGTGCGGATGTTGACTTCGCGGCGACCGCGCCGCGAACCGTACAGGACGGTTCCGGTCGCGGTGGCAAACAGCGTGTCGTCCCCGCCCTTGGCAACGTTCTCGCCAGGATGGATCTTGGTACCGCGCTGCCGCACGAGAATCGATCCGGCGGTGACGGTCTGGCCGTCGAAGGCCTTGCTGCCGAGGCGCTTGGCATGAGACTCGCGCCCGTTCTTGGTAGAGCCGCCGCCCTTGGTCTTCGACATGTCAGCCCTCCTCGCCCTTTGCGGGCGTCTTCTTTGCAGCCGCGCGAGGCGCCGCGGCCTTTGTGGGTGCCGCGGTGGCCTTCGCAGGCGTTGCGGTGGCCTTCGCAGGCGTTGCGGTCGCCTTCGCAGGTGCTTCCTCGCTCGCCGCGCCTTCCTCCGCCTTCTTGGCAGGAGGCTTCTTGGGGCCTTCGATCTTCAGTACCTCGAGCGTCGTGTATTTCTGGCGATGACCGCCCCTACGGCGGTACCCGGTCTTGGCCTTGTACTTGAACATCTCGACCTTGTCCCCGGCGGACTCGCCGATGACCCGCGCAGTGACCTTGGCGTTGCGCAATTCCTCGCGACCAGAGATCACCGTGCCCTTGGCGTCGACGAACAGCACCGGCGTGAAGGTGACCTCGCCGTCGCCCTGAACGCGCTCAACGTCGATGACGTCGCCTTCGCGAACCTTGGACTGCTTGCCGCCGCTGCGGATGATGGCGTACATGATCAACACACTCTCAGGCCGGGGAACCCACTCATCATAGCCACTCCAAATCGCACGCCTTCACGGGAGCGTGGGCAACGGGCAACGGGCGACGGGCGACGGGCGACGGGCGACGGGCGACGGTGGCACGAAGCGCGTAGGGCCACACGAGAACCGCACCCGCCCTGTGAGGTCAGTCCTCTGACCGAGCAACAGGCATGGCAGCACCAGAAGTCGCGGCGTCCTCGAAGAGCACCACCCCTCGGCCGGCGCAGGTCGGGCACACGTGGCTGAAGGACTCGAGCAGACCCTCCGACTCGTTCTTCCTGGTCATCTCAACGAGCCCGAGGTTGGAGACCTCGAAGACCTGCGTTCGGGTCTTGTCCCGAGCCAGCTCCTCCCGGAGCTTCTGCAGGACGGCGTCCCGGTTCTTCGTGACCTCCATGTCGATGAAGTCGATCACGATGATCCCACCGATGTCCCGCAACCGCAGCTGGTGGGCAATCTCCTGGGCTGCCTCCAGATTGTTCTGGAGAACCGTCTCTTCGAGATTGGAGTGGCCGACAAACCTGCCGGTGTTGACGTCAATCACCGTGAGAGCCTCCGTGCGGTCGACCACGATGTGGCCGCCTGATGGGAGCCACACCTTGCGGTCCAGAGCCTTGCGTAGCTGGTCCTCGATGTGGAAGCGCTCGAAGATCGGGAGCTCCTCGTCATACATCGCGGCACGTGACACGAGGTCGG
>JBBTKD010000061.1:0-11813 GCA_038059105.1 Actinomycetota bacterium
GACGTCTTGGAGAGGACCGCTTCGTAGGCAGCCATGTAGGAGTCCCAGAGCTCGCGCTCGGCGAGGTCCGTGGTCGAGAACTTCCATTGCTTGGCCGGATCGTCGAGTCGGGCGCGCAACCGCTCCGCCTGCTCCTCTCGCGAGATGTGCAGGAAGAACTTCAGGATCGTCGTGCCCTCCTCGGCAAGCATCCGCTCGAATTCGTTGATCTGGTCAAAGCGCTTCTTCCACACAGTCTCGGGAACGAGGGAATGCACCCGCACGACGAGGAGGTCCTCGTAGTGCGAGCGGTTGAAGATCGTGATCTCGCCATTACCGGGGACGTGGGGGTGCACTCGCCACAGGTAGTCGTGGGCGAGTTCGGCCGGCGTCGGGCGCTTGAACGACGCCACGCGGACTCCCTGAGGGTTCACTCCCTCGAAGACGTGACGGATGACCCCGTCTTTGCCCCCGGTGTCCATCGCCTGGAGTACCACGAGGAGTCTGTGGCGGCCTTCGGCGAACAACAGCTCCTGGAGCTCTTCGAGTCGCTCGGTCAGCAACTTCGTCGGCTCTGTCGTCTCAGACTTGCCGCCGGGGGCTTCCGGGGTCGCCCTGGGATCGTGAACGGTTAACCGAACCTTCGTTCCAGGTGCAATGAGGTGGTGATCCATGGCGCGAGGTTAGAACGCGGGGTGGGGCGCCCCGGTCTTGGGCACCGAAACCCCGGGGACTCCCGGTAACCTCGCCGGGTGACCATCAAGATCGCCCCATCGATCCTGGCTGCCGACTTCGCCCACCTCGCTGACGACGTCGCCCGGGTGGCCCAGCACGTCGACTTTCTCCACGTCGACGTGATGGATGGCCATTACGTCCCCAACCTGAGCTTTGGAATGCCCGTAATCGCGGCGCTGCGAGCCACGACGGATCTCGCCTTCGATTGCCACCTCATGGTGACCAACCCGGTATCCCTGTTCGAGCCCCTCCAGGCCGCTGGTGCCACCCTGGTGACCGTCCATATAGAGGTGCACCCTGATCCCCGTCGGGCTGCTGCGGCGGCCAGGGCGGCTGGCCTGGGGTTTGGCCTGGTCCTCAACCCGGCCACCCCCTTTGGGGCCGTGGCGCCTTTCCTGGAGCTCTGTGACCTCCTCCTGGTGATGTCAGTGGAGCCCGGATTTGGGGGACAGGCCTTCATTCCTGAGGTTTTGCCCAAGCTCGAGGCCGCCCGGAAGCTGGTTGACTCGGCCGGATTCCATGCCGATATCGAGGTAGACGGGGGCATCACCCCCGAGACCGCTCGATTGGCACGGGAGGCCGGAGCGAACGTGTTCGTGGCCGGAACCGCGATTTTTGGATCAGATGATCCCGTCGCGGCCATCGAGCGTCTCCGTACTGCGGTAGACGGGAAGGCATGAGCGAACGGGTTCTGGTCATCGATGACGATCCCGACGTCCTCGACTTCGTGCGGCGAAGCCTCGAGGCCGAGGGCTTCAGCGTGGGTACCGCGTCCAACGGCCGGGGCGGACTGGCTGCGGCGACGGCCACTCCACCGGACATGGTGCTGCTCGACCTCTCCCTTCCCGACCTCGACGGCTACGAGGTACTCCGTTCGTTACAGGCCGGTGCGGCCACGTCACACGTTCCGGTGGTCCTGATCACGGTCGCCAACACGGTTGAGGACCTGGTGCGTGGGTTGGATGCTGGGGCCGATGACTACGTCACCAAGCCGTTCGCCATCGAGGAACTGATCGCCCGGGTCGGTTCGGTGCTGCGTCGGTCCAAGTCGCTTCGGGAACTGTCGCCGCTGACCGGCCTGCCGGGAAATTTCCGGATCGCAGAGGTGCTTCAGCAGCGCGTTGCCGCCAGCATCCCGCTTGCGGTGGTCCACGCCGACCTCGACAACTTCAAGGCGTTCAACGACCACTACGGCTTCATGCGGGGCGACAAAGTCATCAAGTTCACTGCCAACACTCTGGTCGAGGCAGCAGTAGAGATCGGAGACCCCTCGGCGTTCGTCGGCCACGTTGGCGGTGACGACTTCATCATGGTGATGGAGCCCGAGGTCGCCGAGCGCTACTGCAAGGAAGTGGTCCAACGCTTCGACGACGGGATCCTCGACTTCTATGACCCGCACGATGCGTTGCGCGGGTATGTCGAGGTGATCGATCGCCGCGGGGAGCGCCACGCCTTTCCGATCGTGTCGATCTCCCTCGGTGTCGCCAACAACCTGCGTCGCTCGTTCGCCAGCGAGTGGGAAGCATCGGCCGTCGCCTCGGAGATGAAGGAGCACGCCAAGTCGGAGACGGGCTCCTCCTACAAGATCGACCGCCGGACGACGTAGGAACGAGTCGCCGGTCTCCGGTTCGGGTGTCCGGTTGCCGGTCTCCGGTTTCCGGTTCGGGTCTCCGGTATCCGGTATCCAGAGTGTTGCCTGGTGTCTGACCGGCCACAATGGCGGAGTGACCGTCGCCCGACTGCGCCCCTCACTGCGACAGAGCCCTCCCGGGATCGCCGTCGAGCGGGGGCTGTGGAGCTCCGGGGCGGACATCGTCGTCGGCGTCGATGAGGTGGGACGCGGTGCGTGGGCGGGTCCGCTCACCGTAGGTATGGCGGTCATCCCGCGGGGTCGGCGGGTGTACAAGGTTCGTGACTCGAAGCTGCTCACCGGTGTCGAGCGCGAGGGCATGTTCGAGCGCATCTCTGAGTGGTGCCTTTCGTGGGCGGTGGGTCATGCCACAGCCGCGGAGTGCGATGAACTCGGGATGGCGGAGGCGCAGCGCCTCGCCGCGCAGCGCGCCTTTGCCGCCCTCGATGTGGTTCCCGATGCAGTCGTCGTCGATGGCCCATGGGATTTCGTCGGCCATCCGCGCACGGTGGCGGCAATCGGAGCCGATCGCACCTGCCTGTCGGTTGCTGCGGCATCGATCCTCGCCAAGGTGACCCGCGACCGCATCATGCGCGCCGAAGCGGTGCACTACCCGAACTGGTGGTTCGAGTCGAACAAGGGCTATCCGGGCCCGCGGCACCGTGCCGGCCTGCAATGGTTCGGACCGAGTGCAATCCACCGTCGTTCGTGGGTCTTCATGGACGGCATCGCCTGGAACGGGGTGCGGCGCTTCGAACGCCCGGATGCCCAGGGTCGCCTGTTCGAGCCACATTGATCGCCTGCGCCAGGAGCCATATACTCCGCCCACAACCGAGATCAAGCGGAAGCGCTGCTTCCCACCCGGCCACCATCGGTGCGCTGAGGTCGTGACAGTCGAAGACGACGGCAGCGCATGCCGTCGTTTCGTTTGTCCCGGGTCCTCCGGGGTAACTGAACCGCTGCAGGAGGTCGAGCGAAGATCGCAACAGAACTGAGGGTCAACGACAAGATCCGGGCCCGGGAGGTGCGCGTTGTCGCACCAGACGGCAGTCAGGTGGGTGTTCTCAAGATCGAAGAGGCGCAGTACCTGGCCAATCAACTGGGACTCGATCTGGTCGAGGTGGCGCCCGACGCCAAGCCGCCGGTGTGCCGGATGATGGACTACGGCAAGTACAAGTACGAGCTGTCTGTCCGCAGCCGCGAGGCCCGCAAGAAGCAGACCCGCACCGTGGTGAAGGAAGTGAAGTTTCGGCCCAAGACCGATGACAACGACTACGAGTGGAAGAAGCGGCGCGTTCTCGAGTTTCTCGGCGAGGGTGACAAGGTCAAGATCACGATGATGTTCCGGGGGCGAGAATTGAGCCACCCGGAACTCGGGTCGAGAGTTCTGCAGAAGCTCGCGGCTGAGGTCGTCGAGTGGGGCGTCATCGAACAGAACGCCCGACTCGAGGGACGGAACATGACGATGCAGTTTGCACCGGTGAAGCGCCCGAGGGCGTCGAAGGCGAAGCCCGGGGTTTCGCCGGACGGCGATGCCAGTGCGGTGGCGGAAGCTGCTGAGCAAGCGGTGGACGACGAGACGGTCGAGGAGAACTGAGATGCCGAAACAGAAGACGAGACGATCCGCCGCCAAGCGTTTCACGGTGACCGGGAGCGGGAAACTCCGTCGGCGCCAGGCGTGGCGGTCCCACCTGGTCGTCGGGAAGAAGTCGGGGCGCAGACTGCGCCGACTCAAGGGCAGTGAAGAGGTTTCGACTGCGGACGCCCCCCGTGTCCGCCGGATGCTGGGTCGTTAGGAGGAACCATGGCACGAATCAAGCGCTCGGTACACGCGCAAAAGAAGCGCCGCAAAATCCTCAGCCGCGCCAGCGGATATAAGGGGGCGCGAAGCCGGCGTCTGCGTACCGCCAACGAGCAGGTCATGAATGCGATGCAGGACGCCTATCGCGACCGCAGGGCGCGCAAGGGCGAGTTCCGCAAACTGTGGATCACCCGAATCAACGCCGCGGCCCGCCTTCACGGCACGACGTACTCGCGACTGATGTCAGATCTGAAGGCGGCCGAGATCGACATCGACCGCAAGATGCTCGCTGAGATGGCTGTGGCGGATCCGGATGCGTTCGGAGCTCTAGTGAAGTCGGCTTCGGGAGCCTCCAACGCCTGACGAGATGGCTTCGCCGCATCACCCCTCGGTGGCGGCGGCGATACGCCTGCATCGACGACGGGGTCGCCTCGAGGCCAACGAGACCCTCCTCGAGGGGCCGCACCTCGTCGCCGCGGCTCTCGCCGCGGGTGTGCGTCTGGCGCGGGTCTTCGTGGCGCCGGACGACGACGCTGGTCGACGGCTCATCGAGGGCAGCGGATGCGAAGTGCGCGTCGTCGATCCGAGGACCCTGGCACGACTCGGAACCACGGACACACCGCAGAGCCCGATTGCCGTCGTGCCGATTCCCGACAACCCGCCTCGCCCCGGAGGGCGTGTGATCGTGGCCTGGGGCGTCTCCGACCCCGGGAACTGCGGCACTCTGATCCGGATCGCCGCTGCATTCGGCTACGGCTACCTGTCCGGGCCGGAGTCGGCCGATGTGTGGGCACCCAAGGTGCTGCGTTCTGCCGCCGGAGCTCACTTCTCGATTGCGATCGGCGTCGCCGAAACGCTCGATCAAGTTCGCAACGGGGGTCGCTCCGTCGTTGCCTCGGTGGCTCGGGGAGGATCGACCCCCGGTCCGTTACCGGCTGCGGTGGCCGTGCTCGTCGGGAGCGAGGCGCACGGCCTGCCCGAGAGCGTGGTTGAGGCGTCCGACGAACGGGTGACGATCCCCACCACTGGCGGGGTGGAGAGCCTCAACGCCGCGATGGCGGGTGCCATCCTCGCCTTTCTCGGCGCCACAGGTGATCGCTAGGGAACACGAGCCGCATTCCACGCGTCGCCCGACACACCTGCGCGCCCTCTAACCTTTCCACCTCGTGATCTCTTCGGCCGATCTCCACGAACTCGCCCAGCGCGTCCTCACGCGCCTCCCGTCAGCCGCCTCCGTGGCCGAGGTCGATCGCCTCGAGGCCGAGGCGATCGGTCCAGGGGCCCCCGTGTCAGAGGCCCGTCGCAGTCTGCGCGATGCCGGTGAGGATGTACGGCGCGAACTAGGCAGAGCGGTGAACGCGGTCACCGCGGCGGTATCGGCTGCTGCTGCCCTGCGCCGCGCCGCCCTGGCTGCCGCGGAGCGTGACGCCCGCTTTGGTGAGGAGTGGCTCGACGTCACCCTCCCCGGACGCATGCCGGCGCGAGGTCGGGCCCACCTCATTTCGACCGTGTGGGACGAGATCGTGGACATCTTCGTGGCCCTCGGCTACACCGTTGCCTCCGGTCCCGAGGTGGAGACCGCCTATTACAACTTCGATGCGCTCAACACGCCGCCCACGCACCCGTCGCGGCTCGAGAGTGACACGATGTATGTCAACCATGGGCCCGATCCGGAGGGGGTGCTGCTGCGTACACAGACCTCACCGGTGCAGGCGCGCTACATGGAGGCGCATAAACCCCCGGTCTTCATCGTCGTGCCAGGGCGCGTCTATCGGCGTGACCCAATCGACGCCACCCACACGCCGGTGTTTCATCAACTCGAGGGCCTGGCGGTCGACGAGTCGATCACGTTCGGCGACCTCAAGGGGACGTTGCAGCACTTCGCTCGCGCCTTCTTCGGATCGCGGAGAAAGGTGCGGTTTCTGCCCCACTTCTTCCCGTTCACAGAACCGTCGGCAGAGATGCACGTCGACTGCTTTGCCTGCGAAGGAGCGGGGTGCCGCGTCTGCAAGGAGACGGGTTGGATCGAGCTGCTCGGGTGCGGCGTCGTCGATCCCAACGTGTTCGTCACCGCCGGGTACGACCCGACCGCGCTGTCCGGCTTTGCCTTCGGTATGGGGATCGATCGCCTCGCCATGGTTCGCTACGGAATTCCGGAGTTGCGGATGTTGTTCGATCCCGACCTCCGCATCCTCAGGCAGTTCCCATGAAGGCTTCGCTGCGCTGGATCCAGGAGTTCGTCGACCTGCCGACTACCGACCCGCAGGTGATTGCGACCGCGCTCGACAATCTCGGCCTCGAGGTGGAAGGCACCGAGACAGTTGCCGCCGCGTTCACGGGGGTGATCGTCGCCAGGGTGACGGGGATTCGCTCCCACCCTTCGGCCGACCGCGTGAGGCTGGTGACGATCGACGACGGCGCGGGCGGTCTCGAAGTGGTCTGCGGCGCCTGGAACTTCGACGTCGGCGCAACGGTCGCCTACGCCACGGTCGGGTCGCGGCTCGCCGGCGGTCTCGAAGTGGGTGAACGCGACATCCGCGGCGTGCGCTCACCGGGAATGATCGCCTCGGAACGCGAGCTCGGTATCGGCGATGAAGGCGGCGGCATCCTCTTGCTGGAGGATGAGCCCGCCCCTGGAACCGACTTCTCCCGTCTCGTTGCTCTGCCCGATGTCGTATTCGATGTCTCGGTGACGCCCAACCGGCCGGATGCCATGTCGATCCAGGGTCTGGCCCGCGAGCTTGGGGCCCACTTCGGCGTGCCGGTGCGTCCGATCGACACGTCGGTTCCCTCGGCGGCGGGGACCACCGCCGTCCGGGTTCGGATCGAGGATGGGCGCGGGTGCCCGCGCTTTACCGGCCGCGAGATAGGCGGGGTGACGATCGCTCCCTCACCGCTGTGGATGCGCATGCGCTTACGTGCCGCCGGGGTGCGTCCCATCAACAACGTCGTCGACGTCACCAACTACGTGATGCTCGAGACCGGGCAACCGTTGCACGCGTTCGATCTCGACCGAATTCCTGAGGAGACGATCATCGTGCGCCGGGCGACGCCGGGGGAGAGGCTCACTACGCTCGACGGGGTCGACCGCACTCTCGATGCGAGCGATCTGGTCATCGCCAATCCGACGTCTGCCGTCGGACTCGCCGGGATCATCGGCGGCGGTGACAGCGAAGTGAGTCCAGAGACGACGCGGGTGCTCCTCGAAGCCGCGCACTTCGAGCCGACGGGGGTGCTCCTCACTGGCAAGCGACACGGGATTCGCACTGAGGCCGTGGCCCGGTTCGAGCGCGGAGTCGACCCGGAACTGCCCCCGATTGCTTCGGCACGGGCGACGAGCCTGATCGCCACGATGGCTGGTGGTGTCCCCGTGGGAGCGCTCGTCGACGAGTACCCGAATCCAGCTCGACCCGTCACCATCTCCCTGGCTGTGCGCGAGGTGGAGCGCCTGCTCGGGGTACGCCTGTTTGCGTTGGAGATCGGTGGGTTGCTCGGCCGCCTCGGCTTCGAAGTGACCGGAGACGATCCGCTCGTGGTCACGGTGCCGACCTTCCGGCCCGACGTGACCAGACCCGCCGATCTGGTGGAGGAGGTGGCGCGGCTCCACGGCCTCGACAACATCGCGGCGACCCTTCCTCACGGGCCCGGTGCCGGTGTGCCGGACTTCGAGCGACGCCGTCGACAAGTGCGTGCCGCGATGGTCGGCGCGGGGTACTTCGAGATCTACAGCTTCGACTTCGTCGGACGCGAAGCCATCGACCGCCTGCGGTTCCAGGACGACGACCCGCGCGCCCACCCGCTCCAGGTGCACAATCCGTTGAGCGATGAACTCGCCTGGCTCCGCCCGACGCTCCTTCCCGGGATCCTCGACGGTCTGCGCGTCAATGTCACGCGTCATAACTCCGATGCCGCGCTGTTCGAGATGGGAAGCGTGTTTCTCCCCGCACCGGAAGCGCCTCTGCCTGAGCAACCTCTCCATCTCGGCTTCGGGGCCATCGGGAACCTTCCTGGACGCTCGTGGGTCGAGCGGGGGTCGCGTGACGCCCTCGACGCCGTCGGTCTCGTCACGATGCTTGCCGATGCCACCGGTCTCGCCCTCGAAGTGGTGCAGAGCACCGAACCAGGCTTCCACCCGGGACGATGCAGCACCGTCATGCTCGCGGGTCAGCGCATCGGGGTAATCGGCGAGATCCATCCGGACATCGCCGCGGCGTGGGGTCTTACGGGCCGGGTGGCTGCAGGCGAGCTGTCGCTGTCCGCGCTGGGATCCTCGCCGGGGCGAAAGGTGGTCGTACCCAGCGCCTTTCCTCCCGTGGTCTTTGACCTTGCCTTCGACCTTGCCGCGCGTACACCGGTCGGGAAGGTTCTTACCGCGATTCGCCAGGCCGCGGGGAGCACTCTCGAAGACGCGGTGGTGTTCGACGTGTTTTCGGGACCACCGTTGGCGAGCAATCGCATGAGTGTGGCGGTGCGCCTCACCTTCCGGCATCCGGAGCGCACCATGGTCGACGCCGAGATGGTCCCGGTGCGTACCGCGATTGCAACGCGGGTGCGCGACGAATTCGGCGGCATGCTGCGAGGAGGCTGATGTGGACTTCTTGAAGGTGAGTGACCTCGGGGACCAGCTGTCCGTGGTGCTGGAGACGGCGGCGCGGGTGAAGAGTGACCGAGACTCGGTTCGCGGCAGCCGCTCGGGCGTGCGGGTCGGTCTCTTCTTCGAAAAGCCATCGACGCGTACACGGGTGTCGTGCGAAGTCGCGACGACCGATCTCGGGGCGGTGCCGATCGTGCTCAAGCAGGACGAAGTGGGTCTGGGAAAGCGAGAAGCCGTCGCCGACGTCGCCAGGGTCCTCGACCGGTACCTCGACGTCCTGGCGTTCCGGGTATTTCACCATCGCGACCTCGACACCATCGCCACCCATGCCTCGGCACCCGTGATCAACCTGCTATCCGACCTCGAGCATCCCTGCCAGGCACTGGCCGACCTGCAGACGCTGGCCGAGCACCGTCCGCTGGCCGGGGCCACCGTCGCCTACATCGGAGACGGCAACAACGTCGCCGCCTCGCTGATGATCGCCGGTGCGGCGTGCGGGGTCTCAATACGGGTGGCATCGCCGCCGGGGTACGAGCCCACGAAGGAAGTGGTCGCCGAGGCCAAAGCCGCGGCAAGGCCGGGGACGACGGTCGAGGTCACCAACGACCCGGTGGCAGCCGTACGTGGTGCCGATGCTGTGTACACCGATGTGTGGACGTCCATGGGCCAGGAAGCGGAGGCGGCGAAGCGCCGCGAACTGTTCGAGCCGTACCGCGTCAACGAAAAGCTATTCGCCCTGGCGGCACCCGATGCGATCTTCCTCCATTGCCTCCCCGCCCATCGCGGGGAGGAGGTGACCGACGGGGTCATCGATCACGATCGGAGTCGCGTGTTCGACCAGGCAGAGAATCGCATGCATGCGTTCAAGGCGCTCCTGCTCCATCTGACGTGATCACTGCGCTCCGGGGTGATCCGGTGACGGCTGCGCACGCCTTGCTCGGCCGCCTGCTCGTCTCGACGGTTGGCGATCAGCGTGTGGTGATCCGGATCACGGAGGTGGAGGCGTACGGAGGCGAGGACGACCCGGCCAGCCACGCCTTCCGCGGGGAGACCCCGCGCAACCGTGTGATGTTCGGACCGGCCGGCCACCTCTACGTCTATCGCTCATACGGCATGCATTGGTGCGCCAACGTGGTCACGGGGCCGCCCGGCACGGCCTCGGCAGTGCTCCTCCGCGGCGGGGTTGCCGTCGACGGGGAAGCAGCGATGGTGCAGCGACGGGGGAGAACCACCCGCATTGCCGACGGCCCCGGCAAACTCTGTCAGGCCTTAGGGATCACCGGCGCTCACAACGGCACGGATCTCTCAAACGGCGAAGTTCGCATCGAAGGAAGGCCGATGCGAGGACCGACGGTGTCAACACCGAGAATCGGCATCACGAGAGCTATAGACCGGTTGTGGCGTTTCCGGCTGATGCCTGGCGCCTGATGCCTGGTGCCTGATGCCTGCCTGGCGCCTGGCGCCTGATGCCTGGTGCCTGGCGTTTAGGAACTCACCCAGATGGTCACCCTGCCGTCGACGCGTTCACCCGCTGAGGGCAGCTGCGCCCACACGGTGAGCGTCGCCGGGTCGATGGTTGCGCCGGGGTCAGACACGACGACGACCTCGACCGCGAGTCCGGCCGCGTCGAGCCGGGACAGCGCATCGAGACGAGTGCGACCGATGACGCTCGGCGCCACCGTTCCTGGCTCAGGGCCGGAAGCGACGATCTCCACGACCTCGCCCATGCTGAGGATCGATCCTCCTGCGGGGAACTGTCCGATGATCGTTCCCGGCAGATAGTCGGTCTCGATGGCCCAGGCGATGCGAATCGTGTACCCCGCAGACTCGAGCAGTGAGACGGCATCGATCATTGCCAGGTTCTCCACGACTGGAACGGTCCCGTCGCCGGTAGCGAGTACGCCCGCGGGATTGTGGATGGGACAGATGATGCTCGGCACGCGTCCTGCGTCGAGTCGAAGGGCCGCCACCGTGGCGCGCGGACACAGGGGTCCGGCGAGATAGCCGGTCGAAGTGTCGATGCTCACGGACACCAACTCACCAGAGGCCGCTTCGCCCGTCGGCGTGTAGGCGATTCCGGACAACGCCGAAATGGCGAACCGCGACCAGATCTGGGCCGGCCACGTGCCCCCGGTGATCGTGTAAGGCGTATCGGGGGCCTCGAGGGCGCGATTGCCCTCGGCGTACCCGACCCAGACCGCCGCCGAGATTTCCGGGGTGTAGCCAACGAACCAGGCGTCGTGGTTGGCCTCGGTGGTGCCCGTCTTGCCGGCAACGGGTCGACCGATTTTCGCCTGCTGGCCGGTGCCGCGTCGTACCGCCTCGGTGAGCGTGGCGGTCACCTGGTCGACCACGGAAGCATCCAGCACCCGGGAGAACGTCGGTACGTGCTCGAACAACACGGTGCCATCGGCGCGCTCGACCCGAGTCACGAGCACCGGATCGACATGGATGCCGCCGGCGGCGAAGGTGGCGTATGCCGAGGCCATCTCGAACACACTGACGTCCTGTGCCCCGAGGACGATGGTTGGTGTTGCGGTCAGGTCACTCGTGATTCCCGCTGCCCGAGCGGTGGTGACGACCCGCTCAGCTCCGATCCAATCGACGAGGTACGCATACGGCACGTTGACGGAGAAGACGGTGGCCTCCTGCAGGGTCAAGCCGGGGTAGAAGGCTTCCTCGTGGTTGCTGACCAGCCACGGGCCGACGTCGGTCTGCACAGTGGCGGAGCGGCCGCCCGGCCAGGTGCTATCGAGCGTGACTCCGGCCTCGAGGGCGGCAGCGAGCGCAAACGGCTTGAACGCCGAACCGGGCTGGCGACGGCCCTGGGTGGCGAGGTTGAACTGGGCGACAGGGTCAGCGGCGTCGTAGAAATCGCGTCCGCCGACGATGGCGAGCACATGACCGTTACGGGGATCGACCGCCACGAGGGCAGAGGAGGGTCCACCGGGGGAGACCACGGACTCGATCGCGGTCTCGGCCGCCAGTTGCACATCGGGACGGAGCGTCGTGAAGATGTGCAGTCCCCCTCCCGTGATGGTGTTCCAACGATCCTCGGGCGTGTCACCCAGCGC
>JBBTKD010000062.1:0-4674 GCA_038059105.1 Actinomycetota bacterium
GATCAGCCTCCACCCCTCCACTACCCTTCCTTCACGATGAAAACGATCACTCACTGGATCGACAACAAGGCGTACGACGGGAAGATCGCGCGCTGGGGTGACGTCTACGACCCCGCAACCGGTCTCGTTCAGGGTCGTGTTGCCATGGCCACCGCCGATGACGTCGATGCCGCCGTTGCCTCGGCGCGCCGCGCTTGGGACACATGGAAGGACGTCTCGCTTGCCCGCCGCACTTCGATCTTCTTCACCTTCCGCGACCTCGTCGAGAAGCACAAGGACGACATCGCCAGACTTCTCGTTTCGGAGCACGGCAAGGTGTTCAGCGACGCCCAGGGCGAGGTGCAGCGCGGCCTCGAGGTGATCGAGTTTGCCTGCGGTATCCCGCAACTGATCAAGGGTGAGTACAACGAGAACGTGTCGAGCGCGGTCGACACCTATTCGATCCGCCAGCCCGTCGGCGTCGTGGCGGGCATCACCCCGTTCAACTTTCCGGCGATGGTGCCCATGTGGATGTACCCGATCGCCATCGCCTGCGGAAACACCTTCGTGCTCAAGCCGTCCGAGAAGGATCCCTCTGCGGCCAACTTCTGTGCGGAACTCTTCATGAAGGCGGGACTCCCCGATGGGGTGCTGAATGTCGTCCACGGCGACAAGGTGGCAGTCGATCGGATCCTCACCCATCCTGACATCGCCGCCGTGTCGTTCGTCGGTTCGACGCCCATCGCTCGCTACGTCTATGAGACCGGCACCAAGGCAGGAAAGCGCGTGGCCGCTCTTGGCGGCGCCAAGAACCACATGATCGTGCTCCCCGACGCCGACATGGATCTCGCTGCCGATGCTGCCGTCTCGGCCGGATACGGCTCCGCCGGTGAACGCTGCATGGCGATCTCGGTTCTCGTCACGGTCGGCGATGCGGCCGATGCGCTGATGCCGAAAGTGATCGAGCGTCTGCGCAAGATCAAGGTGGCCTCGGGCCTGGAGAAGGGCGCCGAAATGGGACCCCTGGTCACCGCGCAACACCGCGACAAGGTCGTCGGGTACATCGAGAAGGGCGTCACCGAGGGAGCGACACTGGTGGCCGATGGCCGTGACATTGTCGACAAGCCCGGCTTCTTTGTCGGCCCGACGCTGTTCGACCACGTGACACCCGACATGGCGATCTATCAGGACGAGATCTTTGGACCCGTCCTATCGACGGTGCGGGTCGACTCGTACGACGAGGCGATGAAACTGCTCGACGACAACCCCTGGGCCAACGGTGTGGCGATCTTTACCAACGATGGCGGCGCCGCTCGCAAGTTTCAGAACGAGGCCCAGGTGGGAATGATCGGAGTAAACGTCCCGATCCCGGTTCCGATCGCGTATCACTCGTTCGGCGGATGGAAGGCCTCGATGTTTGGCGACGCTCGCATGTACGGAATGGAAGGCGTCACCTTCTACACCCGCCTCAAGGTGATCACCTCACGCTGGCCCGACCCGGCTCACCGCGGCGTGAATCTGGGCTTTCCGCAGATGAGGTAGAGGAGCGCACCTTTTCGGTGCGCTCCGCAATTGGCGATTGGCAATTGGCAATTGGTCTTTCGCGTCCGGTCCGCCACCCCGGCCTCCAATGCTTTTCCGGCTGGCGCCTGGTGCCTGGAGCCTGGTGCCTGACTAAAGGCCCTTCATCTCCGCGGCGAGCCTTGTGAGCGATGCCTTGGCGTCGCCGAAGAGCATCGTGGTGTTCGGCATGTAGAACAGTTCGTTCTCGATACCAGCGAAACCCGGGTTCATCGAGCGCTTGAGGACGATCACCGATCGCGCCTTGTAGGCGTCGATGATCGGCATCCCGTAGATCGGACTCTCGGGGTCATTGACCGCTGCGGGATTGACGACGTCGTTGGCGCCGACGATGAGGGCCACGTCGGTCTCAGGGAACTGCGGGTTGATGTCGGCCATCTCGACCAGGCTCTCGTAGGGAATGTTGGCCTCGGCGAGTAGCACGTTCATGTGTCCCGGCATCCGTCCTGCCACCGGGTGGATAGCGAAGCGAACCTCGCCGCCGTTGCGCTCGATGAGCTCGACGACCTCCTTCACCTGATGCTGCGCCTGGGCGACCGCCATCCCGTAACCGGGAACGATCACCGCAAGGCGGGCGTAGGCGAGACGAAGCGCCGCATCAGCAACTGACACTTCCTGCACTGCGAGTCCGCTGGCGGTCTTGGTGCTCTTTGTGACCTTGGCGCCAAACGCCCCGAAGAGAATGTTGCGGAACGAACGGTTCATCGCCCGCGACATGATGATCGAGAGGAGGAACCCTGACGCTCCGTCGAGAGCGCCCGCAATGATCAGCACGGTGTTGTCGATGGCGAACCCGGTCGCCGATGCCGCCAAACCGGCATAGGAGTTGAGCAGCGAGATCACCACCGGCATGTCGGCGCCACCTATCGGAAGTACGAGGAAGAGGCCGATCGCAGCGGACAACGCGACGAGCACGAAGAAGGCAACCCTGGCGTCGGGTTGGATGATCACGAAGACCAAGAACCCGATCGTGGTGAAGAACAGCGCGGCGTTGACGAGGTTCTGGCCCATGTAGGTGATGGGCCGGCCGGGGATGAACTCGGCGAGTTTCCCGAAGGCGATGAACGACCCGGTGACCGTGAGTGAGCCGAAGAGCACCTCGATCCCGAGAGCCGACATCTTCGCCGTGGTGATCGTCTCGCCGGCAGCCAGCGCAGTGGTGAACTCGGCGATGCCGACCAGCGAAGCGGCGAGTGCGCCAAACATGTGGGAAAAGGCGATCCGCTGGGGCATTGCCGTCATCGGCACCCACATGCCGAGCGGGTAGCCCAACAACGAGCCGACGATGAGTCCGGCGATGATCCATTCGTAACGAACGATCTCCGCCTGAACCAGGGTCCCGATGATGGCGAGCAACATGCCGAGCGCCGCCTGCTGCATGCCGCGCCGTGCCTTGTCGGGCTTGGTCAGCGAGCGCAGACCGATGATGAACAGCACCGACGCCGCGAGATAGGTGAGCTGGATGACGAGTTCGCGGTCCACTACTTGCCCTTTGGCTCGGACCGTTTGAACATCCGCAGCATCCGATCGGTGATGAGGAAGCCGCCCACGACGTTGGTCATCGCACATGCGACCGCGATCGCCCCGAGGATCGAAGCGGCAAGCCCGTGATCCGAACCCGCCACCACCAGTGACCCGACCAGCGAGATCCCGGAGATGGCATTGGTCGCCGACATCAGCGGGGTATGGAGCAGCGGGGGCACCTTGGTGATGACCTGATATCCCACAAATCCCGCAAGGACGAAGACGTATACCTGGAGGATCGAGGTCATACCGGAGAGCCAGGATAGACGAGGGTCTGTGGGCGCCTCGCGTGATGGATCGTCGCCGGTCGCCGGTTCTCGGTCAACGCCATCGTCACCTTCAACGCGTAACCGGCGTCAACCTTCCGCGGTGGCGGGCAAGTACCCTTGCCCCACATCTCAGCAGGGGGGTGTTCGTCGTTGTTGTCGACACGCGCCGCCGTAATCAGCCATCCTTGGTGATCTCAGCATGAACGAATTTCCCACCGGAACCGTCACCTTTCTCTTCACTGACGTGGAGGGCTCTACTCGGCTCGTCCAGATCCTCGGGGACCGCTGGCCTGCGGTCGTCGCCGAACACGAATCGCTCATCCGCGACGCCGTGGCAGATCACCACGGATCGGTGGTTCGGACGGAGGGAGACTCGGTGTTCGCGGTGTTTCCCTCGGCAGTCGATGCGGTCGGTGCTGCCGTCGCTTCTCAGACGGCGATCGCCGGCCATCCCTGGCCCGAAGACGGAGTCATCCGGGTGCGGATGGGAATGCACACCGGACTCGGGACACTCGGCGGCAGCGACTACGTCGGAATCGACGTCCATCGCGCTGCCCGGGTAGGGGCTTCGGGGCACGGCGGCCAGATCGTCCTGTCGGAGGCGACGGCTCCGCTCGTTGAACGAGCCCTCCCCGACCGGACGGAACTGGTCGATCTCGGCAAGCACCGGCTCAAGGATCTCTCCGAGGCGGAGACGTTGTTCCAAGTGAGCGTGCTCGGACTCGAGACCGCATTCCCTCCCCTGAAGACGCTCGAACGCATCAGCCACAACCTCCCGGTGCAGGTGACGTCATTCGTGGGTCGGGAACGGGAGATCGCCGAAGCTCTGGCGCTCTTCGAGCGCACCCGTGTCCTCACCCTTCTCGGTCCGGGCGGAACCGGCAAGACGCGGTTGGCACTTCAGATTGCGGCAGAGGCATCAGATCGCTTCAGAGACGGTGTGTACTTCGTGGCGCTTGCCGACATCGCCGATCCCGGATTGATTCCCTCGGCAGTGCTCGACGCGTTCGGGGTTGCCGCCGCGGGGGGAGCCCGATCACCCGGGGAGCGGCTGAGTGGGCTCATTGCCACACGCTCCGTCCTGTTGGTTCTCGACAACTTCGAACACCTCGTGGAAGCCGCAGGCGTCGTTTCTGAACTCGCCAGGTCATCTCCGGAGTCGAAGTTCCTGATCACCTCGCGCATCCCGCTTCGGGTGAGCGGTGAACAGGAGATGCCGGTTGCACCGTTGGCCGTCGGCGACGACCTGGAGACTCTCAACGCGGTGTCCCTCGCTCAGGTTGAGTCTGTCCGGCTGTTCGTGGAACGAGCGGCCGCGGTG
>JBBTKD010000063.1:0-4227 GCA_038059105.1 Actinomycetota bacterium
ACCCGGCTCCGAAGGAGTCGGGGGAGGAGGGTGTCCGCGTCTGGCGCGATCAGAGTGCTTTTGTTCATGACGGGCGCGTCACGTGTGTCCAAGAACGCTGATCGCATCGGGTGTGGAGACCCTCTCCGTCACCGCTGAGGACAGCGGTACCACCTTCATAGAGAGGGAGAGGAATAGGAAGGGCACACGTCATTCCCCCTCGCACGTCGGCCACAGAGCCGCGCAACTAGCACCGCCCTAGCCCCTAGCCCCTCGCCCCACCGATCCCACTTCCAGCGATCTGATCGCGATCTGTTCGAGCAAGTCCCTGCTGATCACGTCCCCCATCCCTGGCCCCGGGTCCGGCGTGATCATTCCCTTCACGATGGCTGGATATCGGCCGGGGGGATCGACCAGGTAGGCGTCGGGGGGACCGGCTTCGGCGTCGACGACTCCCGGGAGTCCGGCGAAGGCGAGGATGAGGTGCCTTCCAATCGCGGTGTCGAACGTGCCGCCGGCCTTGATGCCGACTCCTACATCGGAGGCGATCGCCAGGATCTCGCGAGAGATTTCGAGACCGAGCCTGCCGATCTTGAGTGAAAGCACGTCGGCGGCTCCCGCGGCGATTGCCGCGCTCGCATCCTGCGGTGAACGGATCGCCTCGTCGAGGCACACTGCCATGTCGACACGGCTACGCAGTGCTGACGACGCTGCCAAGTTCCCCGGCGGGAAGGGCTGCTCGATGAGCCCGACGCCGAGTTCGTCGAGATCGCCGAAGACCGGATCGTCGGGCGAGCCATATGCACCGTTGGCGTCGACCGAGATGTCGAGGTCGGGGAACCCACTGCGCACCGCGGCGATCTGGAGCAGGTCGCGGCCGGGTGCGATCTTGATCTTCACCGCGGTGACTCCGGTGTCGGCCACCCGCTGCACGGCGGCGACGAGAGCCTCGGGCGAGTCGTGCAGGCCGAAGGTGACCCTTGCCGCTACCGCCCGTCCGGAGGCCCCGAGGTGGCGCCACAAGGGGAGTCCCGCACTCTTCGCCGCACAATCGGCACGGGCTGCCTGCAGTGCTGCGGATGCTGGCCCTACGCCGATCGGCCGATTCTTGGCGAGTTGGTCCCACACCTCCTTGATGGAGCCCCATGCGCCCGAAGGCATCGTGGCCGCCTCGCCCCACCCCGTGACTCCGTCGATCTCTAGGGCGACGATCGCGGATCGACGCTCGGGATACGTGCCGGCGGCGGTGACGAGCGGCTCACGGAATCGCAGCGCGATGTCGTAGAGGGTGAGGCGGGTCACCCGGACCTCACCCTCGGCCGTGACGCGCCGCCATGTTGCGCAACACCATGTGAAGGATGCCTCCGTGGCGCAGGTATTCGACCTCGATCGGCGTGTCGACGCGGGCGATGGTCGGGATCGTCACCATGGTGCCGTCGCTTCGCGTTGCGGTCACTGTGATCTCAGCACGCGGGGCGAGGTCGTCGCCTACCGCAACGTCGAACAGCTCGGTGCCGTCGAGGCCATAGGAGTCGGCGTTCTTGCCGGGAAGAAAGGTCAGCGGCAGGACCCCCATCATCACCAGGTTGGACCGGTGGATGCGTTCGAAGGAGTCGACGAGTACGGCCTTGACACCGAGGAGGAACGCCCCCTTCGCCGCCCAGTCACGGGACGAGCCCATCCCGTAGTCCTTGCCCCCGATCACGATCAGGGGGATACCAACCGCCCGATACGCAACCGCGGCCGCGTAGACGCTCTTCACGGTGCCGTCGGTGAAGTCGGTGGTCACCCCACCCTCGGTTCCCGGGGCGAGGCGATTCTTGATCCGGGTGTTCGCGAAGGTGCCGCGTGTCATCACGCGGTCGTTGCCGCGGCGGGCACCGTACGAGTTGAAGTCGGTCTTGGGAACGCCGAGACCGACCAGATACTCACCAGCCGGTGACTCGGCCGCAATCGCTCCTGCCGGGCTGATGTGATCAGTGGTGACCGAGTCGCCGAGCAGCAAGAGAGCCCGGGCTCCGCGCAGCGCGGTGATGGGGGGAGGTTGCGGGGCAAGGTCGACGAAGAACGGCGGTTCCTGGATATACGTGCTGGCGCCATTCCACTCGTAGAGATCGCCCCCGCTCACCTCGACGGCCTTCCAGGCGTCGGCACCTTCGAACACATCGGAGTACTGCTCGCGGAACTGAGCCTGCGTGACGTTGGCAGCCACCAACTCGGCGATCTCATCCTGGCGTGGCCAGATGTCGCGCAGGTATACCGGCTTTCCCTCGCGATCGGTACCGAGCGGATCGTTGGTCAGGTCGATGTCGACGGTTCCGGCGATGGCATAGGCCACGACGAGCGGCGGCGACGCCAGGAAGTTGGCGCGCACGTCGGGGGAGATCCGGCCCTCGAAGTTGCGGTTGCCGGAGAGGACGGAGGCGACCACCAGGTCATGGGAGTGGACCGCGGCGCTGATCGGGTCGGGCAGCGGTCCGGAATTGCCGATGCACGAGGTGCATCCGTATCCGACGAGGAAGAACCCGAGAGCCTCGAGATCGTCGATGAGCCCGGCCTTCTCCAAATAGTCCGTCACCACCTTTGATCCCGGAGCAAGCGAGGTCTTCACCCACGGCTTGCGGTTCAGGCCCTTCTCGCGCGCCTTGCGGGCTACCAGACCGGCGCCCACCATCGCGAAGGGGTTCGAGGTGTTGGTGCACGAGGTGATGGCGGCGATCACCACGTCACCGTTGCCGAGATCGAAACTCTCCCCCTCAGAGACGACCGTTCCCTTGGTGGCGCCCTTGCCGGCGAAGCCCGTCGCCATCTCGTGCTGCCAGGCCGTCTTCATGTCGCCGAGGTCGATGCGGTCCTGAGGACGCCGCGGTCCCGCAAGGGACGGGACGACCGATGACATGTCGAGCTGCAACATCGATGAGTAGATGACGTCACGCGAGTCGTCGCGCCACATTCCCTGGAGGCGGTAGTACTGCTCGACGGCTGCGACCAGTTTCTCGTCGCGCCCGGTGAGGCGCAAATAGCGAGTGGTCTCCTCGTCCACGGGGAAGAACCCGGCGGTGGCGCCGTACTCGGGTGCCATGTTGGCGATCGTGGCGCGATTGGCGACGGGCATCCCCGTGAGGCCGGGACCGTGGAATTCGACGAACTTGTCGACGACACCGTGAGCCCGCAGCATCTCCGTCACCCGCAGGACGAGGTCGGTTGCAGTGGAACCTTCGGGGAGCGTGCCGTCGAGTCGGAAACCGACGACCTCGGGCAGCTTCATCACGATCGGCTGTCCGACCATCGCCGCTTCGGCCTCGATTCCACCCACGCCCCACCCGAGTACGCCCAGGCCGTTGATCATCGTGGTGTGCGAGTCAGCGCCGACCAACGAGTCGGGGAAGAGTCTTCCGCGCTCGTCCCACAACACTTTGGCGAGGTACTCGAGATTCACCTGGTGGACGATCCCCGTTGCGGGGGGCACCACGCGGAAGTTGTCGAATGCGGACTGGCCCCACTTGAGAAACTCGTAGCGCTCGCGGTTGCGCTCGAACTCGCGCTCGCTGTTCATCTGGAGCGCAAGCCGGGAATTGAACACGTCGACCTGCACGGAGTGATCGACGACGAGATCGACCTGCACCAGCGGATTGACCAATCGGGCGCTGGCCGGATCTCCAGTCATGCGGACAACGGCCGCCCGCATTGCGGCGAGATCGACGACGGCGGGTACGCCGGTGAAGTCTTGAAGCACGACCCGTCCCGGGCGAAAGGCGATCTCGGTCTCGGCGACCTTGGTAGCGTCGTAGGAGGCGAGGGCGTGGACATCCTCGTCACGAACCACGAGGCCGTCGTGGTTGCGGAGCACGGCCTCGAGCAGCACCTTGATCGAGTACGGCAGGTTGGTGATGTCGCCGTGGTCGGCGAGTGCATCGAGCCGGAAGACCTCGCGAGGACCAAGGGGAGTGTCGATCGTGGTGCGAGCGCCAAAGGGATCGTGAGCCATCAGGGGGCCAAGTGTAAGAGAAGCGCGCGCGGGAGAAGAAAGCTTGCAGCCGGCAGCGTGCAGCGCCGTCGGAGCCTCCGCCGAGGCTGCAGGCCGTAACGCGGCCGGAGCCCTCGAAGACCTCCGTCGGCGCTGCATGCTGCATGCTGCAGGCTCCCGCGGTGCGTGTCCTGCAGCTCAGCCTCATATACGCCGACTTGCCCCCAACCGGAGTAGCCTCGGGTTCATGACAGGCACCATCCTTCTCGTTGCTGGCGGCC
>JBBTKD010000064.1:0-2233 GCA_038059105.1 Actinomycetota bacterium
GAGCGCATACCGTGCGAGGCGAGCACGCGTTGCACCTCGGCGCCGACCGAACGCGGATCGGCCTCGGGGTGGAGGCGGACCCGGACGTTGTCGGGGGTCACACCTTCGCCCTCGACCTCGGCGTCGGCGACACCGGGAAGGGAAAGGAGTTCGTTGCGCAGCGTGTCAGCCGACAAGCGGGGCTCCCTTCTTTCCCACGGTTCCCGGTTCAGCGAGTGCCATCCTAGGCAACACGGATTGTAGCGTCAACGGCTACTCTCGGTGTCTCTGGTGGCGCCTGGGAACACCCCCAACGGGTCATGGTTGCCAACCGCATGCGCAGAAAACGCCCACTGATACTCTCCGCCAGCCCACATTGGAGGAGCGTTGCCCACACAACCCGTCGGACAGGGTGAACTGACCTGGTTCGCCGAGCAGTTCGACGCCATCGCCGGCAACATCGAGCGCGTCATCCAGGGGAAGCGAGACGTCGTCGACCTGGTCGTGATGTCGATGGTTTCCGAGGGACACGTGCTCATCGAAGACGTCCCCGGCGTGGGCAAGACACTGCTCGCCAAGTCGCTGGCACGCAGCATCCACTGTTCCTTTCAGCGCATCCAATTCACCCCGGATCTCCTCCCCTCCGACGTGACCGGCGTCTCGGTGTGGGATCGGGAGCGCGGCGACTTCGTCTTCCGTCCCGGTCCGGTTTTCGCCAACATCGTGCTCGGTGACGAGATCAACCGTGCCAGCCCAAAGACCCAGGCAGCACTCCTCGAAGCCATGGAGGAGCGCCAGGTGACCGTCGATGGCTCGACGCGCGGACTCACTCCCCCGTTCATGGTGATCGCCACCCAGAATCCGATCGAGCACGAAGGCACCTACCCCCTTCCTGAGTCCCAACTAGACCGGTTCATGATGCGTCTGGTCATGGGGTACCCCTCGCGCGCCAAAGAGCTGGAGATTCTCGAGACCCACGGCCGGGGATCGTCGTACGTCGACCTCGAACCGGTGGTGACGGGAGCCGACGTGCAGCGCATGGTCGACATCGCCCGCCGGGTCTATGTGTCTGAACCGATCAAGGAGTACCTCGTCGACACTGTCGAGGCGACCCGGCACGACCCCGACCTCCTCCTCGGCGCCTCACCGCGAGCAACTTTGAACCTGCAGCGGGCGGCCCGTACCCGCGCCGCCGTCGAGGGAAGGCACTACGTCACCCCCGACGATGTCAAGGCCGGGCTGATCCCGGTCCTCACTCACCGCATGATCTTGCGGCCCGAGGCACAGATGCGTGGTGCGGTCCTCGAGGAAATCGTCGAAGGCATCGCCGGTGGTGTTCCCGTCCCCGGGAGCGGGGTCAGGACCTGATGCCAACCGGCAGAGGCTGGGCCGCCCTCGGCGTCTCGGCGGCTTTGCTGGTTCTGTGGATCGGCTTCGGCGAGATCGAGCTGATGACAACGGCGGTATTTCTCCTCGCCGCGGTCCTCGTCGGCACCGCCTTCGTCCGCATCGCTCGACCCTCGGTCACCGTTTCGCGCCGGCTCTATCCAGCACAGGTCCATGCCGGTGACACCGTGACCGTCGAGGTGGAGATGCTCGCTTCACGGAAGCTGCGCAACCTGTTCGTAGAGGACACCGTGCACGGTCTCGGCGTAGCCCGCTTCGCGGCGGCAACTGCGACGCCATCACGACCCGTCGTTGCCCGATACGAAGTGCATTGCCGCTCGCGCGGCGTCTTCCCGGTCGGTCCGGCGGAGATTGCGGTCGCCGATCCATTCGGTCTCAGCGAGCGGCGGGCTCTCGCCGGGGACGCCGACCGACTCACGGTGTATCCCCGCGTAGAGCAGCTTGCAGGACTCCCGGCGGTGCGCGGCCTCGACCCTGCCGTGCAGTCCACCCGTCCCACGTTCGCCGCCCATGGCGGTGAAGACTTCTTCACCCTCCGTGAGTACCAGGTCGGCGACGACCTCAGGCGCGTGCATTGGCCCTCGTCGGCGAAGCGGGACTCGCTCATGATCAAGCAACTCGAGATCCCCTGGCAGGCACGAGCCCTGGTGTTGCTCGACGTGCGCTCCGAGCGCTACCCCATCCCCGAGGCCTTTGAGCAGGCGGTGCGCGGTGCCGCCTCCACGGTTTCCCACCTGTGGCGCGGCGGCTTCAGTCCCGAGCTCTGGACTTCGGAGCGGGCGCCGGGTCTCCGATCCGGAAACCGATATCAGCAGGCGATGGACACACTGTCGACGGTGCAACCACT
>JBBTKD010000065.1:0-3475 GCA_038059105.1 Actinomycetota bacterium
TCCGGCCTCCGGCATCCGGCCTCTGTCATCCGGCATCCGGCCTCCGACTCCCCGGTACCATCGCCTTCTCGTGTCCGCGCCCTCCTTCCGTAACGTCGCGCTCGTCGCGCACGTCGACCATGGCAAGACCACCCTCGTGGACGCCATGCTCGGCGCCGCGGGCGTGTTTGCCGCGCACCAGGCGCGGATCGAGCGGGTCATGGACTCCAACGATCAGGAGCGCGAGCGAGGCATCACGATTCTCGCCAAGGCCGCCTCGATCGAGTGGAAGGGCATTCGGATCAACCTGGTCGATACGCCGGGCCACGCCGACTTCGGTGGTGAGGTGGAGCGGGCGCTCGCGATGGTCGATGGCATCCTGTTGTTGGTCGACGCCGCCGACGGACCGATGCCGCAAACTCGATACGTGCTCTCCAAGGCACTGGCTCTGAATCTTCCAGCCGTTGTCGTGCTGAACAAGGTCGATCGCCCCGACGCCCGTCCCGATGCGGTGATCGACGAGGTGTTCCAGTTGTTCTTCGACCTCGGAGCCTCCGACCATCACATCGAGTTTCCCATCGTGTCGACGATCGCCCGTCAGGGTCGGTCCGTCGCCGGTGTCGGCGTGCCCGCCGAGGATGACGATCTGTCTGCGTTGCTCGACATGGTCGTCGCCGCGATCCCCGCTCCGCAGGGTGATCCGGATGCACCGCTGCAGGCGATCGTCACCAACCTCGACGCCTCCGACTATCTCGGCCGCCTCGCCATTGGACGTGTGGTGCGCGGCACGCTGCGCACCGGCGAGCGCGTGGCGCTGTGTCATGCGGATGAGGATGAGCCGCCGATTCGCCGGCGACTCACCCAGCTTCTCGGGTTTGCTGGCCTCGCCCGCATCGATGTCGCCGAGAGGGCAGCGGGTGATCTCTTCGTGGTGGCTGGTTTCCCGGAGGTAGAGATCGGCGACACCCTCGCCGATCCCGACAACCCTGAGCCACTGCCGAGACTGCACGTCGACGAACCCGTACTGCGGATGACCTTCGGGGTGAACACGTCGCCCCTTTCCGGCAGGGGCGGCACACTGCTCACCTCCCGCCAGATCAAGGACCGGCTGGAGCGCGAGGTTCGCGGCAATGTGTCGATCCGCATCGGCCCGACCACGTCGCCCGATGTGATCGAGGTCGCTGGCCGCGGCGAGCTGCAGTTGGCGGTTCTCATCGAGGCAATGCGCCGGGAAGGCTTCGAACTTCAGGTGAGCCGACCCGAGGTGATCATCCGTCAGATCGACGGGGTGCCCCACGAGCCGATGGAGCGCGCGGTGATCGATGTCCCGTCAGAACACGTCGGAACCGTGACCCAGGCTGTGGCGCCGCGAAGGGGGACCGTAACCGATCTGCGTCCCGGTGACTCCGGCCGCACCATCGTCACGGTGATTGCACCGGCGCGAGGGCTGATTGGCCTGCGGTCGATGTTGCTCACCCAAACGAGAGGCACCGCACTGGTTCATCAGCATCACGAGGGCTGGGAACCGTGGGTAGGCGCAATTCCCGGCAGGATCGGTGGGGCGATGATCGCCGACCGCGCCGGTACCTCCACCGGATTTGCCCTGGACAATCTCCAGCTGCGGGGCGAACTGTTCATCGGGATCGGCGAGGATGTCTACGAGGGCATGATCATCGGGGAATCGTCTCGCCCCGACGAGATGGTGGTCAACCCCGCTCGAACCAAGGAACTCACCAACATCCGCACCCACGCCCACGATGAAGCGGTGCGACTGGCCCCGCCGCGTCGGGCGACCCTGGAGACCGGAATCGAATGGATCGCCGACGACGAGCTGGTAGAAGTCACCCCAAGCTCGATTCGCCTCCGCAAACGCCACCTGTCCGAGAGCGATCGCAGGATGGCGCGGAAGAGGTAGGCCGCCAGAGGCGGCCTACCTCAGTCCTCAGTCTTCAGTCCTCAGCCAGAGAGTTGCCAGTCACCAGTCGCCAGTCTCCAGTCAGAGTTCTGAACTGTTGACGGTCGTCTCCGACGACGCTGCACGCTGCAAGCTGCAAGCTTCTTCGTCAATTGCGAATTGCGGGAGCACTCGAAGAGTGCGACCCCGTACCATGCCTCCGTGACCGCCCGCACCCTCCCTGCTTCCTGGTATTCCGATCCGGCGATCTTCGGGCGTGAGCGTGCTGCGGTGTGGTCTCGCGAGTGGCTGGTGTTTGCGCCGTTGGCTCGCCTCGACAAGCCGGGGAAGTACGTCGCCGGTGATGTAGCCGGGTGGCCGTTGTTCGTGGTGGTGGCCCCGGATGGATCCCTCTCCGGTTTTCACAACGTCTGTGCTCACCGCGCCGGGCCGATCCTCTGGGAGGGGCACGGGGTGGCCGGCAACCTCGTGTGCCGGTATCACGGGTGGGCCTATGACTGGAAGGGGGCGCTGCGCAGCGCCCGGGACTTTGGTAATGCCGAACTCACTGAAGCGAGCCACGGTCTGGTCCCGATTCGCGTTGCGAAGTGGCGCAACCTGGTGTGGGTCAACCTCGATCTTGGCGCAGCGTCGCTTCCCGAATCGCTGGGATCCTTCGATGCGCAGTGCGCCGAGTTCCCGATGGAGAGCTTTGCCTTCACCCATCAGGTAACTCGAACCCTCGCCTGCAACTGGAAGACCTACGCCGACAACTACCTCGAGGGATATCACATCCCCCTTCTCCATCCCGAGTTGAACCGCGAGATCGATGTGAGCAGGTATGAGGTGCTCGTGTTCCCCGAAGACGACTACTGCCTGCATACCGCCCCGGCGCGCGACGGCTCTGTCAACGCAGGCCGGTGGCTGTTCAGGTATCCGAACACAGCGCTCAACGTGTATCGAACTGGGATGAATCTGGAGCGCATCTTCCCCGACGGGCCTGATCGGACGCTGATCGTGTACGACTACTTCTTTGCCGACGCAGACGACCCGGCCAATGCCGACACCCTCAAGGTCTCCGAGGTGACCCTCGATCAGGATCAGGCGATATGCGAGGCGGTGCAGCGCAACCTGGACTCCGGCGTGTATCAGACCGGTCCGCTGAGTCCCAAGCACGAGTCGGCGGTCGGTTGGTTTCAGGATCGCTTGCGTTCGGCCGTCTTCGCCGCCGAGCTCGGGGAGCCGTGATCCGGTACTCGTAGACCGACTACCCTTTGGGAATGGAACACCTCCGACCGTTCGAACGCCGCGTGCTTGCGATGCGTGACGCCGGTGTTTCGCTCGATGACATCGCCATGGCCTTCAAGCGCAGCCCGATGCACATCGAGCGTGTGATCCTCTGGTCGGCAATCCCCCGCTCCGGCCCCGCACCGCGTCTTAAGGCCCGTGCCCTCGAGCGCCGCGTCCTCGCGCTGCGTTCCGAGGGCCTCGGCTACGACGAGATCGCGCCGCGCTTTCGCGCCTCGCCAGCGTTCATCCGCCGGGTCGAGGGACTTGCCCACTTCCGCAAGGCGATGGAGCTGCTGGGTTAGCTACCCGCTA
>JBBTKD010000066.1:0-11838 GCA_038059105.1 Actinomycetota bacterium
ATAGGCAATAACCCGTGAGGCTAAGTCTTACGACGATGGACGATGGACCGTCTAGGCCGAAAGGCCTAGACATTCTCGCCCATGAAGATTGCCGATACCGAGTCGTCTCTGAAGATCGCCATCAGGGTGTCGGCGAGCAGCGGGGCGATCGACAAGACCTTGAGGTTGGGCAGGTCGGCCGCATCCTGGGGCACCGGCAGGGTGTTGGTGACGAGCACCTCTTCGAGCGGTGAATTCTTGATGCGATCGGCGGCGGGCGGAGACAACACCGGATGGGTGGCGAGGGCGCGCACCGTGAGCGCACCGCGCTCCTTGAGCAGTTCGGCCGCCGAAACGATGGTCCCGGCGGTATCGATCATGTCGTCAACGATCACGCAATGTCGCCCCTCGACGTCGCCGACAACCTCCAAAGCCGCCACCTTGTTCGCCTCATCCACCCGGCGCCGCTTGTGAACGAAAGCCACGTCGGCGTCGAGGTGCCGGGCATACCGGGCGGCGAGTTTCACCCTGCCCGAGTCCGGCGACACCACCGTGAGCGGACCCGCCAGTTTTCCGAGATGTGCCGTAAAGATCGGCAGTGCGGTGAGCGAGTCGAACGGCTTTGTGGTGAAACCCTGGATCTGCGTCGAGTGGAGATCGACCGACACCAGGCGATCCGCCCCTGCGGTGACGAAGAGGTCCGCCATGAGCCGCGCGGTGATCGGTTCGCGCGGCATGCCCTTCTTGTCCTGGCGGGCGTATCCGAAGAACGGGACCACTGCGGTGATCCGCTTGGCCGACGCCCGCTGCAGGGCATCCATCATGATCAGCTGCTCCATGATGTGATGGTTGATCGGATCGCTGTGACTCTGGAGGACGAAGCAATCGGCGCCGCGGACGCTCTGGGTGAACCGGATGGAGATCTCGCCGTTGGCGAACGTCTTGCGCTCGACGCCCCCCAGCTCGACACCGAGCAGGTCGGCTACTTCCTGGGCAAGCGGCGGATTCGCCGAACCAGAGAACAGCATGAAGCGTTTCTGGTTCTTGGCCTCCATACCGCCGCTACTCGCCTTCCGTATCCGCCGACCGTGCCCGACGCTCAGCGTAGCCAGGAAGCTCCTTCTGCGGCGAACGCTCGACGGCGAGCGAACCCGGCGAGACGTCTTGGGTGATCACCGAGCCAGCGCCGGTGAATGCGTCGTCGCCGATCGTGACCGGCGCAACCAGCATCGTGTCCGAGCCGATGAAGACCCGATCCCCGATCACTGTCCGGTGCTTGCGGTACCCGTCGAAATTGCAGGTGATCGTCCCGGCCCCGATGTTGGAATTCTCGCCAATCGTCGTATCGCCGATGTAGGCGAGGTGCGGCACCTTGGAGTCGGCCCCGACCGTTGACGCCTTGATCTCGACGAAACTGCCGGCCTTGGAGCCCCGCCGCAGCACCGTGCCAGGACGAAGTGTGGCGAACGGCCCAACGTCGACCTGCTCCCCCACCTCAGCGCCGCGCACGACCGAGTACCAAACCCGGGCACCGCTCCCGATCGAGCTGTCGACAACGAACACCTGCGGTCCGACGACGGCACCCGATGCGACGGTCGTATCGCCCTCGAGGTGCACACCGGCATAGAGGCGAACTCCCGGACTCAGTGTCACCGTGGCGTCGAGATAGGTGGTGGCGGGATCCTGCATCCACACCCCAGCCTCCATCCACTGTCGGTTGATCCGATCACGCATCAATGCTTCCGCATCCCACAACTGGTCGTGGGAGTTGACCCCCACGGTCTCGCGGTGGTCGGCGACGGCAAACCCGCCCACCGGTCCCAACCCGGCGAGGATCCCGACGACGTCAGTGAGGTACTCCTCCTTCTGATCATTGTGCGTGCCGACCTTGTCGAGGGCGGCGACTAGCGAGGATCCGTCGAAGACGTAGGTCGACATCGCCACCTCGTCGATGGGGCGGGTGATCTCGTCGGTGTCACGCTCCTCGACGATCGCCGAAACCGCACCTCCGTTACGAACCACCCGGCCGTATCCCGTCGGATCGGGAACCCGGGTGGTGAGCACCGTGCAGGAACCGCTGTGGGTGTCGAGCATTCGGCGCAGCGTCGCACCTCGAAAGAGCGGTGTGTCGCCCGCAATCACGAGCACGGTGTCCCCGGTCACGTCGCCAATGCCCTCGAGAGCAGTACGGGTGGCGTGCCCGGTACCTCCCTGCCGTTCCTGGACGACCGAGTGGACACCAGAGGGAAGCACTGCGGCGACCGCATCCGCACCATGTCCGACCACGACCGTGATCTCGGCGATCCCTGCCTCCTGCAGCGCTGCCACCACCCAGTTGACGATCGGGCGGCCGGAAACCGTGTGCAGCACCTTGGGGAGATCGCACTTCATACGCGTCCCCTTGCCGGCGGCAAGAACGATCGCGCGGATCATCTCGTGTCCTCCTCAAACGATGGCTGGGGGGATAGGACTCGAACCCATTCTTAGGGGACCAAAACCCCGCGTGCTGCCAATTACACCACCCCCCAAAAGGGTGGGGCGGAGTGTAGGGAAAGTCACCAGCCACCAGCCTCCAGTCTCCAGCCCGCAATTCGTCAGTCCCGCGACCCTTGAGAAACGCGACTCTGAAAGGTTCTGTGACCGAGGTGAGCGCGCCCCTCGGCGCAATTCGCCAGAGTCGCAGGAGCACTCGCACGCGATCTGACGAATTGCGAATTGCGAATTGCGGCGGCCCATCGGGCCGGCTGAGCGCGCCCCTCGGCGCAATTCGCCAGAGCGCGTCGGGTCGATCAGTCGCGTTCTGGCGAATTGCGAATTGCGAATCGCGGACGAGCGAAGCGAGGCCTTCACGACTCCACCAGACGCGTCCCGAAACTCACCGGTACTCCCGCCCACAATCCTCTCGCCCCCTCGACCACCGCGATCGCCGCGTTTGCCTCTTCTTCGTCGCTGAAGAACCCGAACACTGCTGGACCGCTTCCCGACAGAAGAGCAGGGCGTCCCCAGGCACGCCCGAGGTCCTTCTTCCACTCACCGAGATGGGGATTGAGGTCGAGAGCAGCCGGGACGAGGTCGTTGGCGAACGGGGCGTACTCCCGTAGGGACGGTGGGAGCGAACGACCCTCCACCCCCACCCCGGCTGGCCCGTCCATCTCGTCCCAGCGCCGATACACCTCTGCCGTGGACAGTTCGAAGGGCGGCACCATTACCGCCACGGCATAGTCGGTCTCAATCGGCACACCGGTTACGACCTCGCCGCGTCCCTCCATCCATGCGGTACCGCCGACCAGGCAGAAGGCAACGTCTGAACCGAGTTCCGGGGCCAGCCTGGTGGCGGCCTCAGGGGCAGACTGCAATAGTCGACTCGCTGCCACGAGGCCGGCGGCTGCGTCGGCGCTGCCCCCACCGAGACCCGCAGCAACGGCGATCCGCTTCTCGAGGTGGAGCAACACCGGCCGACGCGAGCCTGCATCGCGGCGAACCGCGTTCACCGCACGCCACGCCAGGTTGTCCTCTTCGGCGGGGAGATCACCGTCGACCGTGAAGCCGTCCTCGTCGTGAGCGAACCCGAGAGTCACCCGGTCCGCCCATCCGATCGACTGCACCAACGAACGGATCGGGTGATACCCCGAGGTGTCGCGGGGACGCACCCGGAGTGACAGATTGACCTTGGCAAACCCTTCGACGATCAAGGCGCCTCCGCTAGTCGCATGGAGTGTTGTGATGTTTTCGGATTCATGACTGACGCCCCCCTCCCCCCTTCGGGGTACTCCCCCCTCCGGGGGAAGAAACGACCTCCGCTAGCCGCAACCAATCATCCGGAGCCAAATTCTCGGCTCGCAGTGTGGGATCGATTCCGGCGGCGACGAGCGCTTCCCCGGTCGCCACACCGCGCAGCGAAGACCGCAGCATCTTGCGCCGTTGACCGAATCCGACACCGGCGAGATGGATCGCAGCCTCAGCTGCGGGATCAGCGTCAGTGCGGTCGATCACCGCGACGGATGACTCGACCTTCGGCTCGGGGAAGAACACGTGGGCGGGCACCCGCAAGGCGGTCCGCACCGTGCCGTTCAACCGGACGATCACCGACGGCAGCCCGAATACCCGACTTCCCGGCTCGGCGACGAGGCGATCCACCGCCTCGCGCTGCAGCATCACCACCAAGCGGGTGATCCTCGGAACGGAGCGCAACATGGTCAGCACGATCGGCGTACCCACGTTGTAGGGAAGGTTGGCGACCACGATCCACTCACCCGTGGGGAGCACGGCGTCGAAGTCGACATCAGCGGCGTCGCCGAAGCGGAGGTCGACCACATCACCCACGGTCTCGGCGAGGACGGGTTGAAGGGACTCGTCGATCTCATACGCGATCACCTTGGCACCGGTTGCGGCAAGCGAACGAGTGAGGGTGCCTGCCCCGGCGCCGATCTCGACCACCTTCGACTCTGGACCGACTCCGGCGATCTCGACGATGCGGCGCACCACGTTCGGCTCGACGAGGAAGTGCTGACCGAGGTCGCGGCGGAGTCGGATGCCGTGGCGTTCGAGTAATTCCCTGGTCTCGGCGCGTCCCAGGGGCTCAGCCACCGCGAAACGCCCTGGTGGCGGTCGCCGTCGTCAGCGCCGCAACATCTTTGACCGGGATCCCCCACACGTCGGCGAGGGCCTCACCGACCCGAACCACATTGGCTGGTTCGTTGGCCGCTCTCCGATCCGGAGGCGGGGTGAGATAAGGACTGTCGGTTTCCACCATCGTGCGATCGGGTGGCACCTCTGATGCACCGCGGCGGACCGTGTCGCCGGTCTCGAAGGCGATGGGTCCGGCAAACGAGAACGTGACTCCGAGAGCGACGAAACGTTTCGTCCACCGCGGACCGCCGGTCCAACAGTGCAGCACCGCCCGGGGACCGCATCCTGTCGTCTCCAGCACCTCGTGCACTTCTGCGAAGGCGTCGCGGCAGTGGACGATCAGCGGCTTGTCCAGGGTCTCCGCCAGGCGCACCTGGTCGCGGAACGCAGTCATCTGATCTTCCGGTGAAGAGAGATTGCGATAGAAGTCGAGTCCGCACTCCCCGATCGCCACTGCGTCGACACCAAGTGCGGCGATTCGGTCAGCCTCAATCGGCCAACGCGAAGCCTCGTGGGGATGCAGCCCCGCGGTGGGAAACACCACCCCAGGGAAACGCTCCGCAAGTCGGAACGACTCCTCCGACGACCCGACATCAGTCCCGGGGTTCACCATCCAACCCACGCCAGCCGCAGCGGCTCGGCTCACCATCGCCGCGGGGTCATCGTCGCTCAGATGCAGATGACAGTGGGTGTCGACCCAGCGGGTCACGGAACTTCGATGCGCGGGAACAGCGGATCGCCCTTGGTGACCGTGACGGCTGGGAAGGTTCCGAACACGCCGGTGGTGGCGAGCGGTCCGTCCCCCGCACCACCGGGCAGCCCGAGCATCGCCCAGAGCTTATTTGCCGCCGACGGCATCACCGGCGAGATGAGCACCGCTCCCACCCGCAGCGACTCCAGTGCCGCATTGAGCACCTGATCAAGGCGACCTGCCATCTCCGGGTTCTTGGCGAGATGCCACGGAGCGGTCGCTTCGACGAAGGCATTGGCGGCACCGAAGAGCCGCCACACCCCGTCGAGAGCCTGCTTGGTACGGAACTCGGCGAAGCCATCCAGCGCCGCGAGCGCTTCGGCAGCGGTGGCGACGAGCACCGCCTCTTCTGCTGCGCCGTGGTCGCTCACCGCCGGGACGTTGCCGCCGCGGTAGGAGACCGCGATGTTGAGCACCCGGTTGACGAGGTTGCCGAAGTCGTTGGCGAGATCGGCGTTATATCGATCGACCATCCCCTCCCACGAGAAGTTGCCGTCAGGACCAAACGAGACGTCGCGCAGGAAGTGATACCGATATCCGTCCGCGCCGAACGTCGGCACGAGATCCGATGGCAGGATCTGCGTGGCGTTCGACTTCGACATCTTCTCGCCGCCGACGAGCAGCCAGCCGTGCACCGCGATTTGTCGGGGAAGAGCCAGACCGGCCGACATCAGCATCGCCGGCCAGAGGACCGCGTGAAAACGCAGGATGTCCTTGCCGACCAGATGGGCCCACACGGGCCATTGCTTAACGAAGCGGTCCGGGTCGTCGGAGAAGCCGGCGGCGGAGACGTAGTTGATGAGGGCGTCGAACCACACGTAGGCGACCTGGCTGTCGTCCCACGGGAGCGGAATACCCCAACTGAGTGACGATCGCGACATCGAGATGTCTTCGAGGCCCTGCTGAATGAAACCAATTACCTCGTTGCGTCGCGTGTCGGGAGTAATGAACTCGGGATTTGCGGCGACGTGCTCCAGCAGCCGGTCGCCGTAGCGCGACCACCGGAAGAACCAGTTGTCTTCGGAGTGGATCTCAACCTGCCTCTTGTGTACCGGGCACTTCCCGTCCACCAACTGCTCCGCGGTGTAATAGGCCTCGCACGCAACGCAGTACGGACCCTCGTAGTGGCCCTTGTAGACGTCGCCGGCGTCGTACATCCGTTGCAGGAGCGGTTGCACCGTGTTGCGGTGACGCTCCTCGGTCGTGCGGATGAAGTCGTCGAAGGACATGTCGAGTAGCGCCCAGGTTTCGTGAAAGTGCCCCACGATGGAATCGACCCACTCTTGCGGCGTGACGCCATGGTCCTCGGCGGCACGGGCGATCTTGAGTCCGTACTCGTCGACCCCGGTGACCGAGTACACCTCCTCCCCGACGAGCCGCCAATAGCGGGCGACCGCATCGGCAACCAGCGTGGTGTACGCCGTCCCGATGTGGGGACGATCGTTGGGGTAATAGATCGGCGTGGAGAGATAGATCATCGGCGCGAGGGAGGGTAGTGAGGGTCCATGGTCCATGGTCCATCGTCAGACAAGGTGCGATGCCGGTGCCTTCTTGTTCTCCTCCCTTAGGGAGGAGTACCCGACTCCGATAGGAGTCGGGGGAGGAGGGTCTCCGCGTCCGAGGCGATCAGAGTGCTTTTGTTCATGACGGGCGCGTCATGTGGGTCCGAGAACGCTGTTCGCGTCGGATGTGGAGACCCTCTCCGTCACCGCTGAGGACAGCGGTGCCACCTCTCCCTAAGGGAGAGGAATAGGAAAGAACCCATAGTCCTCAGCCAGATCGCGTCCAGGGTGACAAGCGTCGGAGCGGTTTCTGGCTGTCGACTGTTGACTGTCGGCTCAAGGCCTCAACATCGACCACACCGACATCCAGCTCGCCACGCCTCGGGCAGGTCGCCTGGTTACCATGCCAAACGCATTCGGGCCGCCGACTCTGGACAGCGGGCGGCCATGAGAACAAGGGGATTACATGAGCACGGGAATCGTGCGGAAGATCGACGACCTGGGGCGGGTCGTCATCCCGGCTGAAATGCGGCGCACGCTGGGCGTGTCCGAGGGTGACGAGTTGGAAATCCTGCTCGAGGGTGATCACATCGCGATCCGGCCACGGTTCCCGACGGTGGTCCACACATTCTCAATCAAGGAAGGGACCCGGATGAATATCTCCGGTGTCCCTCTCGAACTCGTCGCGGGCGACTACGTCGTCTCGCGGATCGGCCGTAGACGCTGAGCTCAAAGGCTCAGTTCGAATTCACCACGCGTTGGTAGAGCGAGCGTCGCGACACGCCGGTCTCGGCTGCCGTGCGGCGCACGGCCTCCGAGGGCGAAAGCCCGGCCGCAATCAACGCATGGGTGGCAGCAATAGCGGCGTCTAGGTCGGGAGCCGAAGCCTCTTGGGCGCCGAGGACCACCGTGACCTCACCCCGCACCCGGTCGCGTCCAGCCCATTCCTCGACTGCCTCGTCCAGCGAACCACGCCACACCTCCTCGTGGAGTTTGGTGAGTTCCCGCGCCACAACGCACGCCCGCGGCCCGTCGTGCGCGGCGGCGAGGTCAACCAGATCATCCGCGAGCCGATCGGGGGCGGCAAAGAACACCGTGGTTCTCGATTCGGCAGCGATCGCCGCAATCCGGGCGGTTCGCTCCTTCCCCTTGCGGGGCAGGAACCCCTCGAACATGAATCGGTCGGCTGGCTGGCCCGACACCGCCAGCGCCATCGTGACCGCGCTCGGACCCGGCACCCCTGTTACGACGGCGCCAACGGCAACCGCGGCGCGCACTGCGGTAAGTCCAGGGTCGGCGATGCCCGGTGTGCCGGCGTCGGTGAGCAAAGCCACGACCTCACCCACTGCGAGGTGCCGCGCCAGTTCTACGGCGCGCTCTGCCTCGTTCCCAACGAAGTACGAGCGCAGCGGCGTGGTCACCCCGAGGTGGTCGAGCAGGATACGCGCCCGCCGGGTGTCCTCGGCGTAGACGAGCGTTGCCTCGCGCAGCGCTTCGCCAAGGCGCGGGGCAGCGTCGCCGAGATTGCCGATGGGTCCGGCGCAGAGGATCAGTCGTCCGGCCACGCGGTGAGGATAGGGATCACGATCGCAGCCACTCCGATCGGTGGCCGCTCGATCCATTCCGGAATCTCGACCATCCAACGCACGGTGCGTGGAGCAACGACGAAACGATGAGGTGCCAGTCGGCCGGTCGACGCGATGACACCATTGACGCTCAGGGCGAACCAGTTGATGGGTTCTCGCATACCCCACCCGATGAGAGATCGCGTGCGAAACACCATCCCGAAGGGACCGGGTACGGGACTGAGCCCATGGCGACGATGACGCTCCGTACGGGCCACGACGAGCGGTCCCGACGACCAATTCCCGGCCACGATCTGAACCGCCCGGACTCCGCCACCTCGGTGCCTGGTACTGTTCCCCGTCATGGCCAAGGCAAAGCGCCGCAAAATCCAAGCCCGCCGCAGCAAGGCGAACCACGGTCGTCGCCCCAACGCGGGCCGCGGCTAACACCCTTCGTCAGCGCCCGTCTCGTCCCGTTCACCCTGCGAAGGTAGAGACGCGCGCGGCACGCGCCTAGCGCGTCGTACGGCCCGATCGTGGCGAACACGCAATGGGCAATAAGCCATGGGCAATAACGCGACGTCACGCTGTTCGGGTATTGCCCATTGCGGAGGCCGCCGCAGGCGGCCGACCTTTGCCCATTGCAGTGGGCGGTCTCAGTTCGAGCTACCCCAGACGCGACTTGGGGGCCCTTTCGAGCCCCCAGGTCACATGCGAAAGGTGTTCGGCTACTTGATCCCGGGCATCTTCATACCCTTGGACTTCATCTCCGAAAAGGTGCCCCAGGCCACGACGGCCGCAGCGGCGATTCCGAGGTACAACCCGAACGAGGCGCCGGTCGTCTCGGTCAGGAAGCGCAGAACCACCAGCACGAAGCCGATGGCACCGAGCCCGAAGGCCAACTGCTCGGTCTTGAACTGACCGGCGTTCACTTCGTTCTTGCCCATCGCCTTCAGCAGCAGGATCACTGCACCGGCGATCGCGATCAGCGAACCACCCCACGCCAGGAAGCCGGCGTCGAGTCCGTTGATGCTTGCCGAGACGATGCCGAAGTCAAAGCTGTACCACGGCATGAACAGGTTGATCACCAGCACCGCTCCACCAATGAGCGCCAACTTGGCGCCGCTGGAAAGCTTGTTGAAATCCATACTCCCCGATCTCCTCCGAGTAGGCGTACCGGGGATTCAAGCAGGATGACGGCGACCGCGTGCGAGGCTCAGCCGGTGAGTCCGGCAACCAACGCTTGACCCACAGCCGGGTCATCCGCCGCGATGAACAGGACATCCTTGCCGGAGACACGCACATAGGCGAAGTCGTCGCCGCCCGTAAAGGTGGTGACCCCGTTCACGGGGCTCCGCGCCGAACCAACGCGCATGATGGCGTGGCCCGAATCGGCGATCGCGTTCGCCAGTTCCTCGGCGTCGCGCGGCGTGTCACCCTGGAACTTGTACACGAACGCAACGGGTCCCTGACAGTCATCGCCGATGCATGCGGGATCACCCTGCCAGTAGATCCGGTAGCGATCTCCCCCCCATCCTGAGGATGCGACAACGGCGTCGCCGGGATCGATCCCGTCAAGCAGGAAGAGCCGGGTGTTCCACTCGCCGAAGGTGCCCTCCTCGAAGACGGTGTACCCGGCGATGTCGACGGTGGGAATCTCCACCGGAAGCCCGCCCTCCCTCAGGTGGTACTTGTCGGGGTGAAGGATCTGCTCTGTGGTCAGCGGAAGCAGTTCGTACGCTTGGTTGACCGCAGCGACCTCGCCCTGGGTGATCAATTGCTCCACGAACCCATATCCGGCGTCGTACGGAAAGGTGAGGTCCTCGGCAAACCACTCCGGGAGCGAGTCCATCACCGAGGTATCCACCGCCAACGACTCGGTGACGGCATCGACCTGTTCGGCAGTTGTCAGAGTCTCGAGGTACACCAACTGGAAGTAGGTGGCGTCTCCTTCGGCCAGCGACGAGATCGCCGACACCCGCTCGAACTCGCCGGCGTCCCACAACTCGTCGCTGAGCGCCCCGAACCCGTAGTGCTGATCGGTGAGGGCGTGCACCAGCTCGTGCACGACGATCGACTTGGAGAGCGGGCTGAGTTCCGATCCGCCCATGATCACCATCTCCCCGGTCTCGTGGTCGTAGAACCCGCCGACCTGTTCGGCGTAGAGCGCCGTGTAGGCATCGAGGAGATTCACCGAGCCGTCGAGCAGTCCCAGGATCTCGTACAGGCGTTGCGCCACGGCGACATCGTCGGGTTCGAGGTCCTCTTCGATAAGGATGCGAATACGATCGGCAAGTTCGTCGGGAGTGACGATCGTGATCTCGGGCTGCACGATGAACGTCAACCCCCGCACCGACTCGGCGGCCTCGATCAGGGCATCGATCTGATCCGTGAGCCCGGCGACGTCGATCGAAGTGGAGGTAGCCGTGGTCGTCACGTCTGCGGTGTCATCCCCACACGCGGCGGCCAGAAGGACGAGGGCAACCGCCAGTGCCGAAATCCGATGCATGAGATCAGGTTAGAGGGCGAGAGCGGGTAGACCTTCTCAACGGAGAGAACACCCTCAAGAAAGACACTCCCCGGAGCCGATGCCCCTCAAGAGGCCCCCTGGAGGAGAAATCGTGACCCGCATCAAGTTCATCGCCGCGCTGACGGCCCTGACCATCGTTGTCGGCGCCGTACCTGCACTCGCCGATGAGGCGGGCGAGGACGAGGGCGAGGCGTCGGCACAACTCGACCATGACTCGCCTCTGGCGCTGCTCCTGGCCGTCGAGTTCGGCATCGCCGTGGAGAGCGTGGCCGACCTGCGCGACATGGGACTCGGATTTGGGGACATTTTCAAGCTGACGACGCTTTCCACCGTGCTCGGCGTCGAGGTAGACGCTCTGCTCGCATCTGCGTTGGTGAATCCCGAGACCGGCGAGTACGAATTCGCGTGGGGTGAGCTCAAGAAGACACTCACGGAGGAGCAGCTCGCGCTGCTGGCCAGCTTCCCGAAAAACTTCGGAGCCATCGTGTCCGCGGGGAACCGCCATCACGGCCGCGACGAGCACCAGCCTGACGCCACCACCGCAGAACCCACCTTCGCCGGCAAAGGTGGGAAACACGGGAACGACGGGTGAGCACGCCTTCGGTGAGCCGCAGGTGAGGCAGCCTCGACCGTGAGGTCGGTTTCGTCGGATGGCGGATCGTGGAGGTGAGGGGATTTGAACCCCTGACTTCTTCCGTGCGAGGGAAGCGCTCTGCCGGGCTGAGCTACACCCCCAAGAGGGAGCGCGATTGTAGGGGTACGCCTCCGGCTGGAGCCTGGTGCCTGGTGCCTGGTGCCTGACTCAGACGACCCGCACCTCGTCTTCAGGGTCGAGCGTCCACTTGGGACGGGCGGTCTGCTGTCCCTGCTTGATCTGCAGGA
>JBBTKD010000066.1:11938-17268 GCA_038059105.1 Actinomycetota bacterium
GGGTCGAGCGTCCACTTGGGACGGGCGGTCTGCTGTCCCTGCTTGATCTGCAGGAGCATGGCGATGAAGCCGGCGAGGATCACATCGACGAAGAGGTTGAGAAACAGCAACGCCGTTGAGCCCGTGTACAGCGCCACCGCCAGAGTGAGAGGAACCGCGAGGCTGAGGGCGATCAGAGCCATCCGGCGCCGGGCGAGTACCTGCTGACGGGTGGTGGTGCCACCCCGCTCAGCGCGGGTCCGCATCTGCCTGGGAACGGGACGTTTGGCCATGCCGGACTCCTCCTCACCCTCAGTATGAATCGCTCGGACCCGGTTAGCGAGCCAATCGGGTCCGGATCAGTGTTCCGTCGGGTCTCCGCGCAGCAATTCAACCGCATGGCGCAATGCCGGGAGGACCACTTCGAGTGATTCCTCGACCCCCGAAACCGACCCGGGAAGGTTGAGAATCAAGGTCTCTCCGACGATTCCGCACACCCCGCGCGACAGCATCCCGTGCGGGTTCACCCCGAAGGTGATGAATCGCATCGCCTCGGCGAGTCCCGGGGCGTCGCGTTCGATGACGCGCCGGGTCGCCTCTGGAGTGAGGTCGCGTGGCGAGAAACCGGTGCCGCCGGTGGTAACCACCAACGCGGCTCCGGCGACCGCGTCGCGCAGGGCGTGTTCCACCGAGGCGACGCCGTCGGGCACCACCCGAAGCTCGACGTCGAAACCGGCTCGACCGAGGATGCTGGCGACTGCGGGACCTGATCGGTCATCGCGCTCTCCTGCGGCCACCCCGTCGGACACGGTGATCACGACCGCCCTCATCGCGTCCACTCCCCCGATGACCCACCACGTTTGCTGAGCAGCCGGATCGGGCCGATCTCGGCGCCGCGGTCGAGACCCTTGATCATGTCGTAGAGCGTGATCGCCCCGATCCCGGCTCCGGTGATCGCCTCCATCTCCACACCGGTGCGACCCACCGTGCTCGCGGTGACGATGATCCGTGCTCCGGTGGGGGTGGCCTCGATGTCGGCGGTAACTCCGGTGAGCGGAAGCGGATGGCACAGGGGCACCAGATCCGGGGTGCGCTTGGCGCCGGTAACGGCGGCGACCCGAACGAGGGCGAGCGCATCTCCCTTGGGAAGGGTGCCGGCGAAGACCGCCCCCCGTGTGGTGGCGCTCATCGTGACGAACGCCTCGGCAGTGGCAGTGCGCGCTGTCTCCGGTTTTGTCGACACGTCGACCATGCGGGCCCGGCCCTGATCGTCGAGGTGGGAAGACTCAGTCATCCTCAGCCTCCGCGAGACTACGCGACTCGTCGGCACGGAACATCTCGAGCATCACAGTGTCCCCCGCGGCGAGGGCACCGACTCCTACCGGGATAACGGCAAAGGCGTCGGCTGCGGCCAGGGCGGTCAGCACGTTCGAGGCTTGCCCACCTGCCGAGCGAACCACACCGGAACCGGAGAACACGACACGGTGAAACACCACCTTTTCCGGGTTGCTGGACAGCGACTCACCCAACACCGCTGGGAGGCGGGGACGAAACAGCCGACGCGCCCCCATCGCAGCGAGGAGCGCCGGTCGCACAAACTGTTCGAAGGCGACCATCACCGACACCGGATTCCCGGGCAGTCCGAAGAGCGGCGTCGTGCCGAGAAACCCAAAAGCGAATGGTCGGGCGGGTTGCATCGCCACCTGCCAGAAGTCGACCCTTCCCAAGTCAGTAAGAACCTGCTTGACGAGGTCGTGCTCCCCCATCGACACTCCGCCGCTCGTCACGATCATGTCACAGGTCGCCGCTGCCTCGTCGAATGTCGATCGCAGCAATCGGGCGTCGTCGGGCACGATCCCCATGTCGCGGACCTCGACACCGAGTTCGGTGAGGAGTGACACCAACATCGGGCGGTTGGCATCGCGAATCGCTCCCGGTGGCAGCGTGATGGTGTCGGGCGATCTCACCTCGTCACCGGTGGAGAGGACGGCCACCACCGGACGGCGGGTGACAAGAGGGGATGTGACGCCGATCGAGGCAAGCACCCCGAGATGAGCGGGGGCGAGGCGCTCGCCCGCGGGGAACACCGTGGCCCCTGCGGCGAAGTCACCACCCGCCGGACGAACGTGATCTCCAACGTGGGCCGCACGAAGAATCCGCACGCGATCTCCCACGGTCTCGGTGTCCTCGACCATCACGACGCCATCGGCTCCATCGGGAATCGGTGCACCCGTCATGATCCGGACTACGGTTCCTGTAACGATCGTCATCGACGGTGCCGTACCCGCGGGGATGTCTCCGATCACCCTGAGTTCGACCGGTGTCTTCGCGGTGTCCGCTACCTGAACCGCAAAGCCGTCGACACCCGAGTTGGCGAACGACGGAACCGCATGGGGGGCAACCACGGGTCGCGACAACACCAGACCGCGGGCCGCAGGTGCGGTGATCTCGGGAAACGGCGGCATCGCCGCGATCACTTCGCGGCGCGCCTCGGCCAGACGCTTCACGGTTCGATCCGGCGCTCGGTGCCAGCGAGGAGTCGACGCAGGTTGCCGCGGTGTCTCACCATGACGAGAAGTGCCGACGCCCCTGCCCAGGCCAGTGACCATCCCCGATGCCCGAAGCCGAACAGGGCGGGCACGAGAGCGACGGCAACCAGCATCGAGGCGAGCGACGCCCGCTTCCACACCTTGGCGATCAGGAACCACACCACCAGGAACGCAAGCCCGACGATCGGTTCGAGCCACATGGTCATCCCACCGGCCGCGGCCGCTCCCTTGCCACCGCGGAAACGGTGCCAGATCGGATAACAGTGACCGATGACGGCGGCGAAGCCTGAGGCGAAGCCGACCGCCTCACCGCCAACGATGTCGCCGATGGCGGCAGCCGCGAACCCTTTGGCCATGTCACCGAGCATCACCGCGGCGGCGGCCTTGGAGCCCATCGATCGCAGAACGTTGGTAGCGCCGGGGTTTCCGCTGCCCCGCGAGTAGATGTCGACGCCGCGCATCCGCGGGACGAGCACCCCGAAACCGACACTCCCGAGCAGGTAGGCGCCGACGACTGCTGCGATCGAAGAGGGATCCACGGCGCGAGTGTAGGAATCGGGAGCGGCTCCTCTCCGCTCTACCATTCCCGCTTCACGAGCGGAGGGCTCTGCGGTGATCGGTGTGTTCGGCGGTTCGGGGTTCTACGGGTTCATCGAGAGCGCAGAGCCGCGCCCGGTGATCACGCCATACGGGTCGCCTTCCGAGGTCCCTGTCGTTGGCGAGGTCGCCGGGATCCCGGTGGCGTTCATCCCCCGCCACGGTTCCCGTCACCAATTCCCCCCGCATACGATCCCGGTACGCGCCAATGTGTGGGCGATGCGCGAACTCGGCGTAGATCGCATCGTGTCGCCTGCTGCAGTCGGTTCCCTCAAACGAGAGTACGCCCCGGGACACTTTGTGATCCCCAACCAGATCGTCGATCGCACCTGGGGACGCGAGCACACCTTCTTCGACGGGGCCGAGGTGCAGCACTTGTCCTTCGCCGATCCCTATCACTCCGGCATGCGCACCGTCGCACGCGACGGGATGCGCAAGACAGGAGCAACCGTCCACGACGGCGGCACCGTGGTCGTGATCCAGGGCCCGCGCTTTTCCACTCGCGCTGAGAGTTCCGCCTTCGCCGCCTCTGGATTCGAATTGCTCAACATGACGCAGATGCCGGAAGCGGCATTATGCGGAGAGGCGGGCATCGGATACGTGTGCATCGCCGTGGTCACCGACTACGACGTCGGCCTCGACGGCGTGGCACCCGTCACCCACCACGAGGTCCTCACCCGGTTCGCCGCCTCGATCGACGTTCTCAAGCAGGGGGTGCGCGAGATGCTGCCCGGCCTTGCCGCTCTCGACATCGACGTACCCTCGCTGCTGTGACCGAACGGGTCGAGGACTTCATCGAGGTTCGGCGTCATGCCGAACGCGGCTCGTACGAGCGCTCGGTGATCGACGCCGTGCTCGACGAAGCCTTCTTCTGCACGGTGGGGTTCGTCGACGACGGCCGACCGGTGGTGATCCCCACAATCCATGTAAGGGTCGGAGACATGGTGGTGCTCCACGGATCACCGGCGTCGCGAATGCTGCGAACCCTCAAGACGGGCGAACCATGTGCGATCGGGGTGACGATCTTCGACGGACTGGTGTTGGCGAGGTCGGTGTTCAACCATTCGATGAACTACCGCAGCGTCGTGCTCCTGGATTGCGTGGGAAACGAACTGGTTGACCGCGACGAGAAGTGGGAGGCGATGCATCGCCTTACCGACAAAATCGTCCCCGGCCGCTGGGACGACGCCCGCCGACCGAGCGACAAGGAGTTCAAGGGCACGACGCTCGTGTCCTTCCCCATCCAAGCGGCATCGGCCAAGATCCGCTCCGGCCCCCCGGTCGACGAGGCGGAGGACTACGGGTTGCCGGTATGGGCAGGTGTCATCCCCTACACGCTCAGCCCAGGTGCGCCGGTGCCCGACCCGCGGCTCGCCCAGGGGATCGAAGTGCCGGGGTACCTCAAAGAGAAATAGGTCTCCGGTCCGTTTCCTCCCCCGGAGGGGGAGGTGGCACGGAGTGCCGGAGGGGGCGCCACATCGAATCTCTCCACGAGGGTCTTGAATGCGACCGCGTGAAGGCTGAACCTGCGCGTCTTGGCCAGACCTCGTCACACCCGATTCGCAGGGATGCGTTCCCACGAGTTGGGCAGCGAACTCACGATTTCAGAAGCCCGCCTCTGGAGCGCTATCTCCCGCAAGCAGGCAGGCGCCCGATTCCGACGCCAGGTCCCAATCGGCCGCTGGATCGTCGACTTCGCATGCCTAGACCCGAGATTCGTCATCGAAGTCGACGACGAATCTCACTATTGGAAGGACGAGACAGAACGGACAACGTTCCTCGAATCGAAAGGATTCTCCATTCTGAGATTCGACAATGTTGTGATCGCACGCGAACTTGACGCGGCGTTCAACACGGTTCAGGCTTGGGTCGAGGCACTTCGCGAAGGACGCGACCCGGAAGACGAGTAGAACGCGTTCAGTCTGACGCTCCCCCTCCCTGCCTCCTCCCCCAGAGGGGAGGAGGCACGAAGTGCCGGAGGAGGCGTCCGGTCTGACAATGACAGAGCGAACGCGTTCAGTCTGACGCCCCCCTCCCCCCTCCGGGGTACTCCCCCCTTCGGGGGGAGAAACAGAGCGCGGGCCCCACCCCACCGGGAGAAGACTCGACTCCGTTTCCTCCCCTGGATGGTCTCGGCGAGCTTCGCTCGCAGAGACCATCTTCTTGAAGGGGCGTGCACCCCCCTTCACGCGCCCACTCTCCCCG
>JBBTKD010000067.1:0-15734 GCA_038059105.1 Actinomycetota bacterium
GCCTCATCCCCCGAGAGGCTACCGATCCCGGCACGTCGCCCGGATAACGACTTCGAGCTCAGGAGTCGACCCGATGCCACGACCCGAGGTTCCAGGTGTCGGCGGCATCGGTCGGGTTGTGTTGGTACCCGCCGATCTCGTCGGCCCACACCACTCCGATGTCAGGGGTTTGATAGAGCGGCAGAAACACTACGGCTTCCGCCAGGATCGACTCTGCTTCGTTGAAGTAAGCGATGAGTTCCCGCTCGTCCACGGTGCGTTCCATGAGTCCCACGAGAACCTGGAAGCGTTCCGTGGCGGCATCGACCACCGAGGATGCTCTCTGGTTGTAGCGGGAGTCCTCCTGGCCCGACACTGCGGAGGATCCCCATCGGGTGAAGGCGAGTCCATTGGGAGGAGTTCCCCCCGGATCCCAGGCAGCATGGATCGCAACCAGACTCGCCATGCCGGGACTTCCCACCCACGCCCAGTCGGCGACGTCGAAGTAGCCGAAGTCGAGCGTGTTACCGAAGAAGATGAGGGCGGGATCGATCTCGACGGAGTAGGCGATGCCGGCGTCGGCGAACATCGGCTCCAGGATCCCCGAAAGCTGCACGCGCACATCAACCGCCGAAGCGGTGAACACGACGGCCGGAGGATTGGCGGCGCAGTCCACCCCGTCCTTGGCGCACAGTTCGGTGAGGAAGAGGCGGGATCGGTCGGGGTCGTAGGCGTACTCCGACCAGGCACCCAGCGACATGACGGGGTTGTACGCCGCCACGTACGAGTCGAGGATGTCGGCGTAGCCCGCGTATAGCTCGTCGACGATCCTCTGCCGATCGATGGCGTGGGCGACTGCCTTGCGGTACTCGATGTGCTCGTTGTACGAACCTGGATTCCGGAGCAGTCGGCCGTCACCGAATTGAAAGCTCAACTGCTCCCAAGGCCCTGCGGATGCCACGTCGATCGCCGCCCCCTCGAGCGCACCGAGATCCTGAATCGTGGCGACGTCCGCTGGCGGGGTGATCACATCGATGCGCCTCGCCTTGAACTCGGCGATGAGGGTGGTCGCGTCGGGGATGAAACGGAAGATCACGCGATCGAGGTAGGGCAACTGTTGCCCCGTGTCGGGGTCGGACTTCCAGTAGTTCGGGTTGCGGGTCAGTGTGATGAACTCGCCCCGAGACCATTGCTCCAACACGAAGGGTCCACCCGACACCCACATGGTGTCGTTCCAGTCGCTCATGAGATCGGTTCCCTCCACGACGTGCCGCGGGAGGATCAGGGAGAACATCGTCTCCACCTGAAGGGTCGGATTGGCCATCGTGTATTGGAATGACTTCGGGCCGACCACGATCGAGCCGGACACGATGTCTTCATAGCCCGTTTTGTCGGTGGCGTACTCCGGGTTCATGATGCTCTCGTAGGTGAAGGCGAAGTCGGCTCCGCTGATCGGGGTGCCGTCCGCCCACACCGCTGCGGGTGCGATCATGTACGTGACCGTCTCGGTGCCATCCGGGTTTACGACGAGTCCGCCATTGGCGACGGTCGGAAGTGTGACGACGACATCCGGTATGAGCTCGAGATTGGCTCCGTCTACGTCTTGCACTCCCGTCCAGTAGCCCTGCCCGATCTTCGACACGATGAAACTGTCTCCGCCGGGGGCGTACCGGTTCAGGGTCAGCGGCTCCTCCAATTCTCCGATGAGGACCTCGCCGCCGTACTGGTGCCGGTCTCCGAGGGGCTGGGTCGTCGTGGTCGTCGAACTCCCACTCGGTGTCGTGGTGGTCGACGCGAGTGTCGACGAGGTCGTGGTCGTGGTCGGCCCAGCGCTCAGGTTGCACGCACCGGCGATGGTGAGCACGGCGAAGAATGCTCCCGTGGCCCTCCGACGCACCTGTCCCACTCTCATCGCACTCTCCTTGGGCGGCGACCATCACGCCATCCATCACGGTACTCAGAGTCGGCGGGTGCGCAGTTTGGTTCCTGACTCATCGCGACAGCAGACGCGTGGAGGGCCCGCTTGCGCGGACCCTCCACCTCAATCAGTCAGCTCAACCGACTAGAGGTCGGCGCGGTACCAGAACTCGATGTTCCATTCCGTGCCAGCCGAGCTCGGGTTGTGCTTGAAGTTGCCGATCTCATCAGCCCACACCACGCCTGCATCGAGGCGGGTAAAGAGCGGGATGAAGAACACTTCCTCGGCCAAGATCGTCTCGGCCTCGTTCAGCAAGGCAACCAACTCAGCCTCGTCCACGGTCGCGTTCATCGCGTCGCGAATTTCCGCCATACGTGCAGAGTTCTCGTTGACGACCGACGACGCACCCTCGGTGTACGCAGCGAAGTCACCTTCACCGATGTACTCCGGAGAACCGAAGCGGTAGTAGTTCGAACCGAGCGGCGGCGCCTGCTCGGGATCCCACACGTCGTGGATCCCGATCAAGCCGGCGAAGCCAGGCGTCCCGACCCATGCCCAGTCACCGAGGTCATAGGCGCCGAACTCGGTGGTCTCACCGAAGAACAGCGGGGCAGCTTCGAGCTGAGCCTCGAACAGGATGCCCGCATCGGCGAACATGTCGGGCAGCACCTCGGACAGCAGCACTCGCAGCGCTGCGGTCGTCGTCGAGAAGATCGCCTTCGGCGGGTTCGCAACACAGTCGACGCCTTCCTTGGCACAGAGCTCGGCGATCAAGCCGCGCGCCGTCTCAGGGTTGTAGTCGTACTGCGCCCACGAGCCCTGCGACAGGCTAGGGCTGTACGCCTCGACATAGGAGTCAAGCGGCTCGACCTGCCCCGCAAGGAGCTCGTCGACGATCCTGTCCTTGTCGATGGCGTGGGCCACGGCACGGCGGAACTCGATGTGCTCGTTATACGAGCCCGGGTTCCGCGCGAGGCGGCCGTCACCGAGCTGGAAGTTCAGGTGCTCCCACACGGGACCACCCAGTACCTCAACGGAGGCGCCTTCAGCCTCGAGTGCGATCAACTCTTCGAGCTGACCTACGTCCGGCGGCGGGTTGATCACATCCAACTCGCGCGCCTTCCAGGCGTTGACCAAAGCGGTCGTGTCCGGAATGAAGCGGAAGATGACCTCATCCAGGTAGGGCAGCTGCTGCCCGGTGGCGGGGTCGATCTTCCAGTAGTTGTCGTTGCGAACCAGACGAATGAATTCGCCCTTGTTCCAGGTATCGAAGATGAACGGCCCGGCCGACAGCCACATGGTGTCGTTCCAGTCCGCCATGAAGTCCGTGCCCTCGACCTGGTGCTTCGGCAAGATCAGCCCGAAGATCAGCTCGGCGATCAGCGTGGGCTGGGCGAGCGTGAACTCGAACGTCTTGTCACCGGCAACGACCGACTCGGGGATGATGTCCTCGTAGGTGGTTCGGCTGATCGGGTAGGCCGGGTCCATGATCGTCTGGTAGGTGAACTCGAAGTCGTACCCCGAGATCGGGGTGCCGTCGGCCCACTGGGCCTCTTCGAGAATCTGGTATCGGATCGTCTCGGTCCCGTCGGCGTTGACGACGATTCCACCGTTGGCGACGGTCGGAAGCTCAGTAACCAGCTCCGGGATGAGCTCGAGGGTGTACCCATCGATCTCCTGGACGCCGGCCCAGTAAGCCTGGCCGACCTTCGACACGATGAAGTTGTCACCGCCGGGGGCGTATGCATTCAGCGTCGGGGGTTCCTGGTCATCACCGATGATGGCCTGGCCACCGTACGCAATCTGCGGGAGCCCCTCTGTCGTGGTCGTCGCGGCAGTCGTGGTGGTCGCCTGGGTCGTCGCAGTGGTCGTGCCACTGGTGTCATCGTCACCGCATGCAACGGCGACGAGACCGAACGCCAGGAGAAGACCAAGCCACGCCACACCGCGGCGCTGCTTCAGGTGCTTCAAGCGTATTCCTCCTTGTAGGTTGCCCGGGGATCCGCGAGTCCGCTTCCGAGAAGCGTCACTCCAACACCCACGCGAGCGCGAGTGTCGTGAACGCAAACAGCAGCGCCACCACCACGGTGAAACGGTCGAGGTTGCGCTCCGCGACGGTCGACCCCGAGAGGCCTCCCAACGGTCCCATTCCGCCGCCAAAGGCGTCGGACAGGCCACCACCCCGACCCGCGTGAAGCAGGATCAGTGCGATGAGTGCGAGCGACAGAATCAAATGGATCGCGATGGCGATACCGGCGATCAACGTGTCCCTTTCAGAGCGTGCGGCCCGCATCAAAGCAGACCGCGGGCCAAGTATGGGGGAAGGGGGCGACCGATGGCAAGTGCCGGCCGTTAGCCGTTATGCCCACGAAAGGCTGCGGCGAAGGCCGGGCTGCTAGGCGGGCCCTCCGGCGCGGCCTTGGCGGGCCACTGCCTGCGCCGCTGCAGCGGCCTCGGCCGGGTCGCCCAGGTACCCGGACTCGACCACCTTCAAGGCATGGTCGAGGGTGTAGACGAGGGGAATCCCGGTCGGAATGTTGAGTTGAGGGATGTCCTGGTCCGAGATCCGGTCGAGGTGTTTGACCATGGCGCGCAAGCTGTTCCCATGAGCGACGACGAGGGCGGACTCTCCGCGGAGCAGATCGGGAGCGATGCGGTCGTGCCAGTACGGGAGGAGGCGGAGCACCACGTCAGCCAGGCTTTCGGCCGAGGGAAGGAGGTCGGGGGGGAGTCCCGAGTAGCGGAGGTCGTTCGAAGGGTGCCGCGGATCACCAGGCTTGAGGGGTGGCGGTGCGACGTCGTACGACCGGCGCCATATCTGAACCCTCTCCTCCCCATGAAGGGCCGCGGTCTCCGCCTTGTTCAGCCCCTGCAACGCTCCGTAGTGGCGCTCGTTGAGACGCCAGTGGCGTCGCACCGGCAGCCACAGCCGATCCAGCGTCGCCATCGTGTGGTGCATCGTCGCGATGGCCCGAGAGAGCACCGAGGTGTGCACCACCGTCGGCTCGAGGCCGGCATCACGGATCAGAGTGCCAGCGTGAGCGGCCTCCGCCTCGCCTCGCGGGGTCAGACCGACATCGGTCCAACCGGTGAAGCGATTCTCGAGGTTCCACGTGCTCTCCCCGTGCCGGAGGAGCACCAGGGTGTGTGTCACGGGGGCGACGGTAGTCACCCGATTCGCCGCCACGAAGCCACATTCCAGGCGATCCCTCCGTACGGGTTGAGCGTCACTCCTTCGACCCTGCTCGCCCACCAGGCCACGCCGACATCGTCGCGAACGACCAATGGGATAAAGACCACCTGGTCGGCGAGGATCTCCTCTGCCAAGGCCATCAGGATCGAGGCTTCGGCGGGATCGATCAAGCCCTGGAGCTCGTCGACGAGGTCCCGGTATCGGTCAACCGCCTCCCCGGTAACGGTCGAGTCGATCGTGCCCCACCGGAAGAAGTTTGATCCTACGAACGGGAGTCCGTCCGGATCAAAGATGGTGAAGAAGGCTGCGGCGTTCGATGCGCCGGGGGCGGACGACAATCCCCATGATCCGACATCCCATGCCCCATTGTCGAACGTCGGTCCGAAGAACACCGCGGAGTCTTCCAGCTGGAGCTCGGCGTCGAACCCGGCGTCGCGCAGCATCGTCACGACCTGTCCGGCGATCGCGATTTCAGCCGCAGAATTGCCCGGAACGGTGAGTGACAGGTCGAGACCGTCGCCGGCGAACGGGTCGAGGTCGATGAGTTGTGAGAGGGCGAACAACTCGGACTCGACGGCGTCGAGGTTGTAGGCGTATTGATCCCACGGTCCCTCGCCGGAGGCGAGCCCGAAGCGAGAGAGAACGGATGAGACGGGCGCCGTTCCCCGTTCCAGCGCCAACGCTTCACGATCGATGGCGTGCGCAACCGCCCGCCGATACTCGAGGTGACGATTCTGCGAGATCGCGTTGCGATTCCCGGGGCCGAACTGAAAGTTGAGGAAGGTCCATATCGGACCGGGCGCGGTTGTCACCTCTGCATCCTCGAGAGCGAGGTAGGGCTCGGCGGTGTCTTGCGCCGAAGCGAGCGCTACCAGATCGATGTCCCCGCTGTTGAATCCGTCAAGGAGGCGCGGATCGGGATCCGCTGCAGACTCGTAGAAGCGGAAGATCACGCGATCGAGATACGGGAGAGCACCACCATCCTCGGCGGTCTTCCAGTATTCCTCGTTGCGCTCCAGAGAGAGCAGCTGTCCCGCGACGAACTCACCTACGACGAAGGGTCCGGCCTCGATCCACGCCTCGTCGTTCCAATCGGCAGCGAAGTCCGAACCCTCGACGCCGTGGCGCGGAATGATCACGGCAAAGAGGCGCTCGTAGGCAGTCGTGGCTTCCATCGTGAACGTCACGCTTTTCGGTGAGGGACGCACCGAACCAGGGAGGATGAGTCCATAGAGATCGGCGAGGTCCCCCCGGATCGGGAGATCGGGATCCGTGGCGACCGCGATCGTGAAAGCCAGGTCATCACCCGAGATCGGCATCCCATCTGCCCAATGCGCGCCACCCTGCACGACTGCAGTGACCTCCATCGTGCCGTTGCCGTTGTCGACGACGAGACCGTTGCCCAGCGACGGAACGCTCTCAAGGACGTCGGCAACCGGCAGTCCCGTCACGGGATGGGCGATCCAGCCGCGGGCAAATATCGCGGGACCGATGAGATCGAGCACGGCTGCGTCGGGGCCATCGAGGAACGGGTTGAGGGTGCGGGGCGAGCCGGCATCGCCGACCCCAACCACGACGGTTCCGCCGTATCGCGACGGAGGCGTCGTAGTGGTGGTCGAGGTCGTGGGTGGCAGCGTGGAAGTCGTGGCGCTACCCGGGTCAGGTCGGACTCCGGTGCCCGGCGAGCATGCAGCCACCACTACGAGCAACCCGGTGACCGCGGTGCCGAGCCGGGGTCTCCTCAGAGACATGCTCACATCCAGTAGCGGACGATGGCGGCAAACTGATCGGGGTCCAGCGAGGCTCCCCCCACCAGGGCACCGTCGAGGTCGCGCTTGGCCAAGAACGCCGCGATGTTTCCCGGGTTGACTGATCCCCCGTAGAGGATGCGCACCGCCGCGCTCACCTCATCTCCGAACGAGGCACCAACCGCGGATCGCAACGCCGCCGCAGCCTCCCCGGCGATGTCGGGGTCAGCGGTGCGGCCGGTGCCGATCGCCCAGATCGGCTCATACGCCACCACCGTCGCCGCCACGCTATCGGGGTCGGTACCGCGCAACGCCGCGAGAAGTTGGCCGGTGATCACCGCATCGGTTTCGCCGGCCTCCCGCTGCTCCAGCGACTCACCGACGGCGAGGATCGGCGTCATGCCTGCGGCGAGCACCGCAGCCAGCTTGCGAGCGATGGCGTCGTTGTCGTCTCCGAAGAGCGTCCTCCGCTCAGAATGCCCCACGATCACGAAGCGAACCCCGAGGCTCCGCAACATTCCCGGCGACACTGCACCGGTGTAGGCGCCGGAGTCCTGCCAGTAGACATCCTGGGCACCGAGACGAATTGGAAGATGATCGGCCTCGATCACCGTCTGGACAGATCGCAGCGCGGTGAAAGGGGGGCACACGACCACGTCTACCCGCTCGTAGTCCTCTGGTTCAAGGCGATACGAGAGTTTCTGCACCATCTGGATCGCTTCGAGGTGCGTGCTGTTCATCTTCCAGTTGCCAGCGATCAGATGCTTACGCGCCACTCTGCCTCCTCAAGACCTCGATTCCTGGCAGTGAGCCGCGTTCGATCAGTTCGAGACCTGCACCGCCACCCGTCGAGAGGTGTGAGACGGCTCCATCGAGAGCCATCATGCGCAGGGCTGCGACGCTGTCGCCACCTCCCACCACGGAGTAAGCCTCCGACGAGGCGATCGCCTCCGCCACACGGTGTGTCCCCGACGCGAATGGCTCCCACTCGAAGACGCCCATCGGTCCGTTCCAAAAGACCGTGTCCGCGCCAGCGAGGATTGCTGCAAAGCGTCCCGCGGAATCCGGACCGATGTCAAGGCACACCGAGTCGTCCGGGATGGCATTCGCCGACACCACCCGATGCTTGGCATCAACGGCGATGCGATCGGCAGCGACGAGGTCCGTCGGAAGCGTGAGACGCGATCCGGCCGTCGATGCCAGGACAGCTGCCGCGGCATCGACCATGTCTTCCTCAACCAACGATTTGCCGACCCCGAACCCTTCCGCCTTCAGCAGGGTGAAACACATCGCACCGCCGACGAGCATCACGTCGACCTTGGGGAGAAGCGCCTTGATGACTCCGAGCTTGTCGGAAACCTTGGCACCTCCAAGTACGACAACGAAGGGACGATTCGGCGAGCCCAGGATCTTCTCAAACGCCTCGACCTCGGCGAGCAGCAACGGTCCCGCGGCAGAGGGCAGCCGCTCTGCCACACCAACGGTCGAGGAGTGAGCCCGATGGGCGGAGCCAAAGGCATCCATCACGAAGCGATCGGCGAGCCCGGCGAGGCGGTCGGAAAGGCCCCCGTCGTTCGAGGTTTCCCCCGGCTCGAACCGGGTGTTCTCGAGCAGCACTACCTCGTCCCGCTGAGCGGCCACGGCAGCAAGCGCAGCGGGGCCCGCAACATCCGATGCCGTCACGACCGGGAAACTGCCAATTGCCGCGAGGCGATCTCCCACCGGTCGCAAGGAGAAGGCCGGGTCCGGTCCCTTTGGCCTGCCGAGATGGCTGCACAACACGACGCGGGCCCCCGATGCCCGCAAGGCGCGTATCGTGGGCAAGGCGGCTTCGAGACGAAAGTCGTCCTCGACCGTACCGTTACTGATCGGCACGTTGAGGTCGGCGCGCACCAGCACGGTGCGGCCGGAGTAGTCGGCGTCGGCGAGGGTCGGGAGCGGTGTCACGTCCTCCAGGTCACGCTAGCCGCCGCAGTACGGCACCCAGGCGTGCCGCATCGTGCGCTGGCCACTCGACCCCGGGATCAGCGAGGTCACCGGTGACCACATGCCCGCTCTCTTTCCCGGGAGCCTCGACGCGGGAGAGTCCCGGTGGAACTCGAACCGGGCCGTCGTGTGCGACGGTCACATCAGGAGGACGAATCCCACCGACCGCAGTGAGCGCGGACACGTGCGACGCTCCATCCATACCGAGCGTCTCTCCATCCTGTGTGATCAGGTTGCACACGTAGATCAGGGTGCCCCGGGATCCGTTGATTGCCTCAGCGATCCCGGGCACCCGCAGTCCCGCGATCACTGATGTGAACAGACTTCCCGGACCGAGGACGATCTCGTCGGCTGAACTGATCGCTGCCAGCGCGGCACGCGTTGCCCGCGCGGTGTCGGGAGTTACCTTGAGAGAGGCAATGGCCCCGTGCCCGGTTGCGATCGCCACCTGGCCTCGCACCGTCTTCCCATCGACTTCTGCTTCGAGGGTGAGGGGTTCGGACGCCGCAGGAACGACGGCGCCACGCGCCCCAAGGAGTCGCCCCGCGGTGTTGAGTGCATCCTCAAAGCTCCCCGACATGTCGGTGAGCGCCGCAATCAGCAGGTTGCCGAGTGAGTGCCCAGCGACGTCGACCTCGGAGTCTCCGAACCGGAACTCCATGAGGCGACGCCATACGGAAGGGTCCGGGCTGAGAGCGAGAAGGGCGCGGCGGATGTCCCCCATCGGGGGGATCGCCAGGGCCGGAGAAAGGCGGCCCGACGACCCACCGTCGTCGGCCACACCAACAATCGCCGTGATGATGTCGCCGTAATCCAGGATGGCGCGGAGCGCCACCGCCAAACCGTGACCGCCCCCTATGGCCGTCACCCTCCGTCCCGAGATCTCGAGGTCGAGCTCCGCGAGAAGTGGCTCGAGGAGAAGGTCGGCGTCATTCATCGCGTCATGTCCCGATGACGGGTCGCCACCTCGATGCCGGCGTTGGTGCGCAGCCTTGCCGCCAACTCCTCGGCGATGGCGACCGACCGGTGCCTTCCGCCTGTGCAGCCGACTCCGATCGTCAGGTAGGCCTTGCCTTCCTCCATGTAGCGCGGCACCAGGAACTCGAGGAGCTCGGTTGTCATGTCGAGAAACTCACCGGCATCGGGATTCTTCAGTACGAACTCGCGCACCTCGGGATCGAGACCGGTCAGCGGGCGCAGCCGCTCCTCCCAATGCGGGTTCCGAAGAAAACGAACGTCGAACACCAAGTCCACGACGCGCGGCACCCCGTGCTTGAACCCGAATGAGGCAATCGTGATACGCATCGGCCGCAGCTCGGATGCCCCGGAGAAAACCTCAGTGACCGCCTCACGCAACTCGTGCACGTTGCGATCCGAGGTGTCGATGATCACGTCCGCTCGACCGCGGAGATCACCGAGGGCAAGGCGCTCAGCGGCAATCGACTCGGCGATGGTGTCGCCTGGAACGGGATGGGGTCGCCTCGTTTCGGCGAATCGCTTGGCGAGGACGTCGTCGTCGGCATCGAGAAAGAGCACCGTTGTCACCACGCCATCGGCGCCGAGGCGGTTGATCACCTGCTCGAGTTCGAGAAAGTCAGGACCGCCTCTGGTGTCCACGACGACTGCGAGCCGCCGCTGGGCGCCATCTTTGAGATCGGGTCTAGCTACGACGTCCGAGATCAGGCCCGCTGGAAGGTTGTCGATGACGAAGAACCCGACGTCTTCCAGAGCCTTGGCAGCGAGGGAACGTCCGGCACCGGACATCCCTGAAATGATTACGAGATGCGGCCTGCCGCTCATCGAGCTCCTTTTTCGCGAAGGAGCAGCGCCTGCTTCACTTTGAGTCCGCCGCCGTAGCCGTGGAGTGCGCCATCTGATCCCACCACCCGGTGGCATGGGATCAGTGGTGCGAATCGGTTCTCGGCCATCGCGGTTCCCACCGCTCGGGCCGCAAGCGGACTTCCTGCGACCACCGCCACCTCACGATACGTCCGGGTCTGGCCCGGTGGAATGGCGCACACGATGCCATAGACCCTCCGGCGGAAGGGCGTTGTCGCGGTCTCGGCAAACCCGGTGCCGTCGGGCAATGGCGCCCGTCCTGAGAAGTACTCCTCGAGTCGATCACGCAGGCCGACGATCGCGGGGGGAGCATCGCCCGTCGCGACGGCGCAGCTCAGATTGGCACCGGGGAGGTCGAGACCGACGACGGTGTCTCCGGAATACCGGATCCGGCCCGGTCCCCAATCGGTCGCATAGGTGATCTCATGCTCCATGCAGCACCTCGTGAAGCTCGGCCGCCACGCTGGCAGGCACCACCTCCCCCAACTCTTCGATCGTCGCTTCTCGCATCCGCTTGAGCGATCCGAACGTTTTGAGAAGAGCTCGCCTTCGCACCGGGCCGAGCCCATTGACCGCGTCGAGGAGTGAGTCGGTCATGTGTCGACCACGGAGGGTTCGGTGATAGTTGACGGCGAAGCGGTGCGCCTCATCCCGGATCTGCTGGAGGAGGTAGAGCGCCTCACGGCCCCGCGGAATGCGCACGGGCTCGGCTCTCCCCGGCAGGTACACCTCTTCCATCCGCTTGGCCAGGCCGGCCACCGGGATATCGAGCCCCAGCTCGGCAACGACCTTGACCGCCCGACCCAGCTGGCCTGCGCCGCCATCCACCAAGAGGAGCGATGGCGGATAGGCAAACTTGCCGCGTTCCTCCACTGGCCGATCGCGTTCTGCGAGGTAGGCACGGAATCGGCGGGTCAGCACTTCTTCCATCGCGGCAAAGTCATCCTGGCCGGTCAAGCCCTTCACTTCGAACCGTCGGTACTGGGAGCGCTTCGGCATGCCGTCTTCCATCACGACCATCGAACCGACGGTATTCGTGCCCTGAATCGTGGAGATGTCGAACGCCTCGATGCGAAGTGGTGGCTCCGGAAGATCGAGTTCCTCCTGCAGGCTGCGGAGGGCATGTGACCGGGCGTTATGGTCACTGGCCCTGCGGAGACGGTGCCGCGTCAGTTCCTCGCGGGCGTTGACACGCGCCGTCTCGAGCAGACGAACCTTGCCACCGCGCTGCGGGACGCGGATGCCTACAGCGGATCCGCGGCGCAGGGAGAGCCACTCGATCCACACCCCGAGATCCTCCGGCAGTTCCTGGACGAGCACCTCCGGCGGCGGGGTGTCGTCTCCATACACCTCACGCACCATGCGCTCGATCAGTTCCGGTGTGGTGACCTCCTCCACCTTGTCGACGATCGAGGTGGCGCGGCCGGTGACCCGGCCGTTGCGCACCGACATGAGCACCATCGCAGCTTCGAGGTCGTCCTCCTCGATCGCGATCACATCGAAGTCTTCTCGCTGCTTCGACACGATCTCCTGTCGCTCGAGCGCCCGTTCCACCGCTGCCAGACGGTCGCGCAGCCGGGCGGCGCGCTCGTATTCGAGCGACTCCGCAGCGCGTCCCATGTCCTCGCGCATACCTTCGACCAGGCCATCACTGCGTCCGCTGAGAAAGTCGGCAAGACCCTCGAGGTGGCGGGCATAGTCATCGGGCGTCACCGCACCTACACAGGGACCCGAGCATCGTTCGATGTGGAACAGCAGGCACGGGCGCCCCTGGGTCTCGTGGCGCTTGAACTTGGGATTGGCGCATGTGCGCACCGGAAACGTACGGAGGAGGAGATCGAGGGTCTGTCGGATGGCGTAGGCGTGGCCGTACGGACCGAAGTAGCGGTTGCCCTTGTACCGCTTGCCCCGCATGACCGTGGCTCGGGGCCACTCCTCAGTCGTGGTGAGTGCGAGATACGGGTACGACTTGTCGTCACGGAGCCGGATGTTGAAGCGTGGCTTGTGCTTGTGGATGAGTTCGAACTCGAGCATGAGCGCCTCGACCTCGTTCCCCGTGACGATTGCATCCACCGTGTCCGCGGTATCCACCATCGTCTGACCCCGCACGCCGAGATCTCGGCCGAAGTACGACAACACCCGCTTGCGCAGCGACTTCGCCTTTCCGACGTACAACACCGCACCGTGAACGTCGCGGAAGAGATAGGCACCTGGAGCGTCCGGGATCTCTTCGGCTTGGGGACGGCGCACCGGCCGAGTGTACGGCGCAACCGTCTCGATTCCGGATGGGCTATCTGCGCGCGCTCAGGAACAACATCAGTTGTAGATGCACTCCAGTGCAGTCATGAAACCGAGCCAGGGAAGGAGGCACCAGGGCACGATCCAGAGTGCCTTGCGCCGTCCCATCTCCCAGCCGTAGTCATGGCTGATGAACCACCAACCGAGGAAGGGGAAGAACGCAATCGGGAACCACCAACCCCACCATGGGGTGAGCCACCCCATCCACACGAACACCCAGACCGTGTAACCGCCGAACAGCAGGTACATCCACGGCTGCCACCACGGCCTGCGGAGCGCCCGGTACCAAATGTAGAGGCCCACCCAGGGAAGCCAGAAGACCGGCAGCAGCAAGCCCCATTCCGGCGAACCCACGATGTAGGCAGCTCCAGCCGCGGCTGCGAGATATCCGCCGACGGCGTACCACATCCACGGGCGCCACCACGAGCGGCGGCGCGCCCACCAGTAGGTGTATCCGGGGATCAGCAGGAACCACGGCACCAGCGCCCAGCCCCACCAAACCGGATGGAAGAACCAAAGGCCTGCCAGCAGGAACGGCACCCACACGAAGAGCACGAGGAACCACGGCAACCAGCAGGTCCACCATCCCTCATGCTTGTAATAGGCGAAGACCGAGCAGAGGAGCAGCTTGCCGAGGAAGAGAGCGACGACAAGGCACCACCACGCATCCCACATCGGAATCCACCACGTCAGGAATGGGAGCAGCGCAAACGAGAAGACCCAGCACCACTTTGGGCCGTAGATGTCGCGCCACGAATATCCGCGGGAGACGAACCACCACGTCGCCAACGGGAAGAACGCAACGGGGAACCACCATGCCCACCACGGGGTGAGCGCAATGACCCAGAAGAAGACCCATCCGACCCAGGCGACCGCCAGACCCCACATCCACGGCTGCCACCAGGGTTGCCGTTGCCCGCGATAGAAGAGGTAGAAGGCGACCCATGGCACCCAGAAGAGCGGGAACAGCAATCCCCACTCGGGAGCGGCGACGACCGCGAGACCGAGTCCGAGTGCGCCGAGGTAGGCGGCGACAACGTAGAGGTACCAGGGCTTCCACCACGACCGGTGCCGCGCCCAGTACCAGGCGTACCCACCGATGATCGGGAACCATGCGAGGAGGGGCACCCACCACCACGAAGGACGCCACCACCAGAGTGCGGCGAGCAGGAACGGAACCCAGATGAAGGTGACCAGGAACCACGGCAGCCAGCACGTCCACCACTCCTCGATCTTCAACCAGGTCCAAAGAATTCCCAGCAACACGGCGACGAAGAGGGCGACGATCCCCCAGCACCACCAGCAGGAGCCCTCGCGCGTCGTCGTTCCGGTGGGCCGCTCCGTGGTCGTTGGCACCGTGGTGACCGTCGTCGCGGGAACTGTGGTGGCGGTGTTGACGGTGCTGGGTGTCGTCGTGGTGGTGGTTGCGACCACGGGTGGTTCGATCGTCTCACCCGTTTGCAGGTCGTACACCGGGAACTCGCCGTCGAAGTGGGTCGGGTCATCGGAAGTGGGGATGGCGGTGGCCTCGACGCGCAGATTCGAGGTGGCGTTCTGGAATTCACCGTCCTGCGTGGGGAGATACCCGCCGCTCAGGTTTACGTCGAGACTTCCACCCCCGTGCGTCACGCCCGTGTTGAACAGAAGGGCGCCGTCGTTCATCAGGTAACCCTCGATCGACGGACCCTGCGTCTGTCCGGCTCCGGAGAAGGTTTCGGAGACTCCGTCGTGAGTCTGGAAGCCACCATAGGGGGGAAGCTCGTTGCTGCCCTGCTCCGCGACCGTGAACTGCACATAGTCGGAGAACCATTCGGACGGAGGGGTCGCATCCCATGGGATCGACGGGTACAGCTTGATCCAGATGGTCCCGTCCTCGTCTACAAAGACGATGAAGTCCTCGATGACGAACTCCCCGGGCACCTCGGTGACGGGTTGGCCAGAGCCGACAACGGTGGGACCTGAAGCGCGGGCCATCCCTGAGCCGAGCAGCATCGTTGCCAGTACGGCCAACCCGATGACCAGGCCGAACCGTCTTTCGCCTACCACGCTCACCCCCCGGTGATGGATCACCGCAAACCTACACCATCCCCCCGCCCGATGCTGTCGGTTCGCCGCCAACGGGCGCCAAAGAGACGGGGAACGTGTCGTTGGGCGTAGAAGAGGGGGTCCTCCATCTCGCCGAGAGGCGTCTCGACGAACTGGTCAAGCGCCCAACCGTGGCGCGCAAACCCTGTGAGCAGCTCACCGACCGTGCGATGGTGGAAGCGAACCGTTCCGGTGCCTGCCGGCTCATCGGTGTGCCCGCCTCCCAAGTACGCCCCCCAGCGCCACAGCACCTCGCCATCTGTGGTGTCAACCACGGGTCCGGAGTCGGGTGCGGTCAACACGGGATGGTTGTGCACCACGACACACCACCCGCCGTGACGCACCACCCGCGCCATCTCTCCGACGAGTCGAAACGGGTCGATCAGGTGCTCGAGGACCAGCACGGCATACGCCCCTGCAAAGGCGCCATCTCGAAACGGAAGCCCGATCGATGCGTCGGCGATCACCACTGGGCCATGGGCCGACGCGATACGAGCCAGGGACGGGAGCAGGTCTACTCCGACTGAGGGACCGAACCGGCCAAGCGACCTACCCTCACCGCACCCGACGTCCAGCAGCGTGCCATCGGAGGCGGACGGCACCAGGGAGCGCAGCAAGGGGTCGACGTCGCGTTCGTACGAAGGGTCTCCGGCGAGTTCCTCCAACCACCATCGGGCGTGGGTGTCGT